>CANQMI010000007.1 GCA_947624905.1 uncultured Clostridia bacterium | reverse complement strand
ATATAATAGTTCATTATATAGAATATTTTCCATAATATGACTTTCTTCTTGCTGTCTAAAATTTAATCTACAATTTCGAAGTCCAATATCTGTAAAATAGTATTTTGATGGGGTTGATATATATTTTTTACCTTTTACATCATACCTTTCTGCTTTTTCAATTATTTTATTCAAATATATATTTCTCTCTATTTTAGTCATATTAAAGACCATTCCTTTCTTTGCTTTTTATCATGTTTTGTGCAGTAATCTTTATTATAAAATGAATTATTTTCTTTTCCATTTTTTTCCAGCTGAATATGTAATATTTGATATAGTAATTAATGTAACTTTATACCTTGCTTTATATTAATAATTATTGTTTCGTTTTTCCAAATTTTTCCATTTAAAGACAAGATAATAGCTATTATCTTGTCTTTTGTAAAATTATTTACTATATATTTTATTAAATTCTTTCTTTATTACTAAGGCATAATTACAGAACCATTTAAATGCCTCTTCCCATTCTTCTTGGTTATTTACATCACATTTTTTAATAGCTTTTATTCTTGATGCTTTTCTGTTGTCTAATCTTTGCCACTTATATTTTAATCCTGTTTTTTCCTCTATTGTATCTTTATTATCATAGAAAATATCATATATGCTTTTATTATTATCAATATAAACTTCTATTCCAATTTCATTCCTTTGTGTAGCACAAGTCAATGAAATATGATATTCGGAGCTTCCCATAGGCAAATCATACCAATGCTGTGGTAATGCTTTTCTTTTATTAAATTCTTTTGAATAATTTTCATCACTTGCACCATATTCTGCAAATGCTTGCCAAAACTCTCCTTGCAATTTTTGAGCTTTCCCTAATCCATTGCTTGCTTTTTGTGTTTTTCCCCAATCATTAGGTTTTGATACTATGTTAAACTTAGGAGCGGGTATGGAATCTCCTATTTTCCATACCTCTATTTCTAGTAAAAAGAATCCTACTTCTTCATCTGTATGAGCATTTAACCACTCAATTGCTTGTCTATGTTCATCTCTAGCTCTTTTTACTATCCATATAACCGTTTTCGCATCTTTTCCAGAAGCATATGTAATTATTTTTCCTAGATGATCATGATTAGAATCTTCAAGTTGATTTTCTATAACTATTTTTCTATCAGTTCCTTCTTCTTTTCCACATATATCAACACTATATTTTCCAACAGCAGATTCTCTTTCTTCCAATACAATATCTATACCTATAGTATTACTAAGTTCTTTTAAGTTTTCTTCTTTGCTTAACCATACAGAAAAGTCATACTCCTCATTAGCCCATATATCTCTCAAATTTACTTTTTCAAGTTTACCCAATTTATTCATTTCTTGCCTCTCTTCTATTTTACTATTTTGTCTTTCATTAATTGTAATTCATTTATTCTTTGATTTCACCTAACAATTCCATATTCATTTCTATTCTATAATATAAATCTATATCTTTTATAATTAAATCTATATCTTGTGCAGATAATTCATTTAGCCATATTTTTAATTCATTTATAGTTATTATTTCTTCTATAGAATTTTTATAATTATTTATTATAGCCTGCATACCACCTGATTTTAATAATATGTATTGGTTTAATTCTTCCTCAATAACTTTTCTATCTTTGTTTGTCTTTATAACAAATGTAATTGGAAAATGAAGCACTTTATCCATATCTAATAAATATTTATCATAATTATCTACTTCAGTTACTTGGAAAAATCTTCCTAATGGCTTCATAACAAAGTCTATTCCTCCATCATTTGCATTTGTTCTTCCTGTTTTATATAATTTCAAGTATTCTTCTTTTATACTAGTAATGCTTTTTCCAATATAAATTTTTTCGTTTTTGTAATATGATTTCAATATTGCAAATGAAATAATTTCAAAAATTCTAGCTTCAGAATTTTCATCTAATAAGTTCATTATTTGATTTCTTTTCTTATTAATATCTTCTTCTTTTATTAGCTCATCTAGATCTTTTATTAATTTCATATCTTTTTCGTATAATAGTTGTATATATTTTTTTATAATTTTCAAGACGCTATGTGATATGTCTATATTGTCAACATAAATATAATCAATGTGCATTAAATATTTGCTACCGTTTATTATTAATAGCATTTTCTCAGGATCACTAGCTATTTTATTAGCAAATTCTGTGTTAAGTCTATTATTTAAAGCATGATTTTGAATTTTTTCTCCTCCATATTGTTTTTTGCAAAAATTCCATAAATCAGTATATTCAAATCCTTCAAATTTTTTATATTCTTCAGGTTTGTTATAGAATTTCTTATTATAAAAATACATAACTGCATATATTGCATAAATATTTCCTAAATTTTATCTTGATTTGGAATTGCCAGTTATTGCATTTGTTTTTTTTATCAATATATTGTAATAATTCTGAATTATCAAATATAATTTGATAATTTTCATTGAAGTCTTGTTTTAAGATTTCTTCTATAAATTTTCTCATATTATCTCCTTATTTATGATCTTTTTTGTTCTTATGTTTGGTTGTGCGAATTTTTTCTTTTATTAATATTTCTCCATTATATTCTTTTGCTATATTAGTCCTCCTAATTCCTATCTTATAATATTCTTCATTTATATCTATCCCTATTGCATTTCTATTATGTTTTATTGCTACTGATGATGTTGTAAAACTTCCACTAAATGGATCTAATACAATATCGCCTGGATTTGTTGAAGTTAGTATAATTCTTTCTAGTAACTGCTCTGGTTTTTGAGTTGGATGATTTTCATATTCGTTCATCAAAAATCTGACTCTGTTAAAGTTCCACACATTACCAGGAATTTTCTTTGCATTATATGGTTGTGGAGGTGTTTTTCTATAGTCAATTAATTTTCGTTCTGCTCCTGTTTTTGCCTCTACTAATACATCATCATAGTTAAAAGTATATTTACTATTAGGTGATTTTGTTGTCATTAAAATAGGTTCATATAAAGACCCAAAAATTTTTTTTGATTGTACTCCTGAACTATCATAGCTCCATATTATTCGCGAAAGTACATTATATTTTTCAGAAACATAGACATCTAGATAAGACATATGTTGGGTTGATGTCATAAAATAAAATGTTCCATTATCTTTCAGTATTCTAAAGATTTCAAGTCAATTATGTTATTAAAATTCATATTTATCACTCCATCGATTATATATATTTATATATCACAATTTTTATTTTTTCTCAATAATTTATGAGTTTTTATTTTATTAAAGCAGCACGCTATATTTATTTTGCAGTGTTCATTATTATCTTTTCCAATTTTTTCCAATTAAAAACAGCCAGCCTTATCGCTAACTGTTTTCTCCCATCTACTTTACATTTCCTCCTGTGTGTATTGTTTTTCTTTTTCTAAAACATTCTCGCTCATTATTGTGCTTGACCTATAAATAGTATATTTCATTTTACTCTCTGATGCAATCTCCATTGCCGCTTCCTTCTTTGCATTAACTACTGCATCATCTATTTTATCATCTCCCTTTACTTCTATTATCTCATATGTATCATCCTCAAGTTTTGCAATGAAGTCAGGGTAATATTTTCTAAGTGAATTTGATTCTGGATCAATATATTCTATATAGAAATCTGTTTGTGATGCGTTTGTAAACATTCCCGTAAAGTAAATTTCTTTTACTTTATTACTCTTGATATACTGCAAAAATAATTCTTTTTCTGGTTTTGAATCAAAGCAGTATGTATCGGCATGAAAGCTCTTATTTTTGACATCACGGATTTGTAAGTCTTGATCTGTTATAATCAACTCCGGTTTAGCCCTGAATGAGTAGTATCCCTCTTCTGGTTGTTTTAATAGAATTACTTCCTTATCTTCTGTTGTTTTATCTTTTTCAATCTCATATGCGAAGTCAAGAATTTTTGGTATAATCCAATCATATAGTATATGATTATATTTGCTTACTAATTCAATTACTTTATTTATGTCATTTCTTAAAATCTTTTTTACTTCAGAGCATTTTAGATCGCCTATATATCTTGAGATTTCACTATAGAGCATAATTTCGCTATATCTAATATTTTCCTGTGAAGATTCTATTTCCTTTTCTTTAGCCACTCTTGAATCTATCAAGCTGTCTTTTTTTATGAGCTTAGATTTATATTTTTCTAAGTCAATTTTATCCAATTCCAAATTAATACATTCATCTTCATTATATTTTTTAACTAAGTTATATTTATAGTTTATTTTCTTGATTTTTATATATTTTGAAGGTGGAACTACTTTTACTTGGCACTTTGGATTATCTTCATTTTCTTTATTTCTTATCTCTTTAATTGACATTTTAAAGTTTTTGTTTAATTCATCCTCTAATATTTCATAGTTACTCTCTGACAAATACACTGTAGCTGTTTGTTGGATATTTGTAATTTTTCTTAAACATCTCATTGTAGCTTGCAAAACAAATATTGAAGAGTCTGGACTTCTGTATAGTGCCACTCCAAATAAAGATCTACAATTCCATCCTTCTTTTCCTTTTCCAACTAGGATTATAAATTGTTTATTACTTTTTTCAGTGTCCAGATTATTAAATTCATTTATATCATTGTCCTTTGTTAATCTACTATTTCCAACATTAACCAATATCTTATCAGTCGCAATATTTAATTCTTCTAATACTTTTTCCAATGTAGGTAAAATTTCTTCTTCAACTTCTTTTATCTCACTACCATATATAGCAAGTTTTGGTAGCATATTTTCATATCTATTTTTTCCATATTTGTTCCAAAAGTCTGTAACAACACTTCTTATAAATGTTTCATTTTTTACGTTTTTGAAGGCTAATGGTTCAGCATCTTTTAAGTATCCGCTAGCTATTGCTTCTTTTAATCCATATGAATATACTACTTCTGGTAATATATTATTTCCTACATATGGTGTACCTGTATAGTTATAACAAGCTACAACTCTACTTCCTTTTTGATTTAATCTGTTAGCTAGCATATTAATCGTGGTTCTTAGACTGCTTTTACTTTTATCGTATAAATCCTTATCAAGTTGTTTTCCAAACAAATGGTGTGCTTCATCAACATATATCCCAAGTTGGCTTAATCTCGTAATCTTTTCAAATCTTTGATTAAATATCAGGTCTCCTTCTTCCATATGTTGTTCTATGCCATATAGTTCAGAGAAAATTTCATCTATATCACTTTTTCTATCTTGATCATTAAATATTTTTTGAACTGGTGTATCTTCTATATGTTTTTTTCTTAATATAATTTTTTGGTTATTAGATATAATTACATTAAAATCTGAGTCATCAAGTGTATTCAAAGTGGTTCCTGTTTCTTCCAAAAAATGGAATTTAATGTTGCTATCTAATATTCTTACATATTCTTGTGGAATTACTTTTGATTTATCAAAAGTTTGTATTTCCTTTAAAGATTGTAATACTGTCTTGTCTGGTGAAAATACTAATACATTATGGCAAAATCTTGGGTCATTAGGATATTTATTTGCTAGTAAAAATTCATAAAATATACATGTGGCCATAAGGATTGTTTTTCCTAATCCCATAGTCAATGCAAAAATATAATTTGAATAGCTTTCCTTGTATTTTATAAGCTTTTCATATACTTCTTTATATTCTATAGTTGAATATTCAAAAATATTTATTTGATCATTTTCTCCGATTTTAAATTTTATATCAGAGAACACTCCTTTTTTTTCCATCCAATCCTTGAAGATTTCACTTACTGATTGATTATTCAAGAATTCCTTGATAAAAATATACATTTCTAAGGCTTCAAATTGTGGTTTTCTTAAAAAAGCATCTGGATTGTATTCTTGATCATTATAGTTCAAGTATTTTCTAGTCAAGTCTTTATAATTTTTCTGTATTGTTTTCTTGTTTGTGTCATAAAAGAACTTTAATGCCTGAAAAAAAGATGTCTGTATATTAACATTATTACTCATTTATTTTTATCTCCTTTTCATATGTCTCTGATAATAAGTCTACAATTTTTATTTTTATATTTGTTGCATCACTAGGTATTTCATACTCCCCTTTTACTAAATCATTTTTTTCAACAATATCGATCGTTTCTGGTTTCATAACTACTCCATCATAATTCCAGTCAATCATTATTGATTCTACCAATGTTTTCCAATCTTCCACATATTCTTTTTGTAAACTCAATTTTTGCAATAAATTCATTGGATAGAATTGTTGTATTTTTAATCTATTATTATCTATGTCTATAACAGCCTCTGAATCACGTTTAAATTGCAAGTTTGTCTTATCTTTTAGTATGTCTAATATTTGTATATCAACATTATACTTATCAAGGTCTTTTTCAAGTGTTGGCTTTATGTCTGGTTCATGTCCCATACACACAATTGTTATTTTTTCAACTGGTTCAAAAGGATTTTCTGCTTTTCTCTTTTCAAATTTTTGATATGGAAGATTAGATTTTAATTCTTCTAAATCTGATTTTGTAGCTATTCTATTTATAGGCATTATTTTTACCATTCTTCCATCTAATTCTCCATCATACACATTGCTTCCATCAAATTTTTGAATTCCTAAAGCATCTATTAATAAATCCTTTGCTTCTACAGGATTTCTAAAGAAGTCATAGTTGTTTACATTATATACCTCAAATCCAGTATATTTATCATCTTGACTCTTCAAATCTTGAGCAACATTTATTAATCTTTTTGTTGTTATTTGAATAGCTCCTAAATTGATATCTGCTCCTATAAATTTTCTTCCCATTTTCATTGCCATTGCTTGTGTTATACCTGATCCCATGAATGAATCAAATACAATGTCTCCTGGATTAGATGCTGTTTCAATAATCCTTTCGATTAGCTTATATGGTTTTTCCGTAGGATATCCGGTTCTTAATTTATCATCTATTTTAAATCTTGATGTTACTGCAAATTCCCACCAGTCTTCTGGAATTTTTCCTTTACTGCTATATTCATCACTTATGCTGGCTGTCATTTCGCCTTTAAATCCTCCAGCATGTACTGTAGATTCTTCTCTAATTTTATCTGAGTTAAATATCCATTCTTTTCCTTTTGAATACCAAAATATATTATCATGTTTTCTATTAAATTGCTTCATTCCTGGAGAACCTGGTCCATAGTAACACCATATTATTTCATTTCTGAATTGATCTACTCCAAATATTTCATCCATTAGCAATTTTAATTGAGAAGCTTTATGATAATCACAATGTAAGAATATACTTCCTCTTTCTGATAATAATTCTCTCAAAAGCATAAGTCTTTCATACATAAACTGCAAATATTCATCATTTACCCAAATATCTGAATATTGTTTTTCTTCAAAAGAAGTTCTGTCGTTGCTGATATTAGCATTTTTCAAGCTTATTGTTTTTTTATAGTCTGCTTTACTATCAAAAGGTGGATCTATATAAATTAAATCGATTTTGCCTCTATATTCCCTTAGCATATGGCTCATTACTTGTAGATTGTCTCCCCAGAAAATTTTATTTATCCAACCATCTTTTTCTTCACCATATTTTTCTTTTAATTGTGCTGGATAGTAATCTGTTCCCCTATATGGCCTTTTCCCTGTCCAATGTAATTCTGGATATCCTTTTATTGTGTTTACCTTTTCAAATTCAAAATCGCTCATTTCTTACCCCCTACTTCTTGCAGAAAAATCTTAAATCGCAGTTATTACATATATTCTGTGATGTAGATTTTTGTTTAAAGTCCTTTGTTTCTATCTTTTTTACAATTTTATCAAATTCTTCTATTGTTTCATTAATGTCTTCTTTTTTATTTTCAAATGTAATAGTTGGAATTCCATTTTTTTCTCCAGTATAGTATAAGTGCATTTTACTTACTTCTTTTCCTGTTTTCTTTTCGATCAAGTAAGCATATATTTGCAATTGCTTTTTATATTTTTCAAATTTTTCAGGATCTGAAAATATATCTGGTTTTTTTTCAGATTTGAAATCAACTATTTCAACTGTTTTTTTATTTCCTTCAATTAAATCTATAACACCACTTAAAATATACTCTGGTTTTACTAGGCCTATCTCAACTTCTGCATCTTGAACTTTTTTCCAATTATCGCTCTGCTTTTCTGCATATCTTATTACTTGTTCGAATGCGACGTCTAGTTGAGGTTTGCCTAAGTATGAGTGCTGAGATTTTGAAATTGATTCATAATTAGTATCAAACCATATTTTGATATTGTCTCTGTTTATTTTTTCATATTCTTTTTTTATTGCTGTTTTATGAATATCTTCTATCGTTTGATGAATTAATTGGCCAAATATTGTAGCTCCTACCCTAACAGGTGAAAAACCTAATTCTTTCAAAAATTTATATTGTAAAGCACAATTTTCATATACAGAAATATGAGATGTAAAAGAGTACGTATTTTTGATGTTCACAGGTTTAACATTACTTATTTTCACTTTGCTTATGTCAATGCAGTCATCTGTGTAGTTGGGTAGTTCTTGATATGTTTTTTTGAAATATGCACTTGGCTGTCTTTTGCCAATATTTTTTTCATTACATGTTAATATTAATAAATTTTGTGCTCTTGAAAATGCGGTATAGTATAGTCTCCAAAAATCATAATATTTAATATTTTCCTTAGGTTCGAAAGATTTTCTGTGATAATATTTTTTCTCTATTTCATTTAATTTTGCATTATTTTTATCTCTAGGTACATTCGACAGAGAATCCACGATTACTATTGGAAATTCCATTCCTTTTGATTGGTGTATTGTTGAAAATGTGATACATCCGCTTGGTGCATATTCTTTTTCGTCTTCATATTCTCCCATTCCACCATCTCTTAAAAATCTTAGATATGTATTAAAGAATGTTTCTACATCACTTTCTATTCTTTTAGGTGTAAATACATCTATGTGTTGCAAGTAATCAAATTTGGCTATCATCTGTGTAAATATTGAAATATTTCTAACAGGCCTTTGATCTATTAATCCATTATTTAAATCGATATCCAAATATTCTTTGAATGGATCAAATTCGAATAATTTATATAATAATCCAGTAAAAGCATAGTCGGTATTTGTAAATAGATTCATATGGCTTATCCCAGAATTTTTAATAAATAGTTTAAATTGTTCATCTTTGTGAATATATTCTTTAGTCGATTCTATACATTCTTGATAGTATAAAAATAATTCTTCATCTTTTATCTTGAATGTTCTATTTCTTAATTTTAATATATATTGTGGAAAAGTCAAGAGCAATGTGCCTATCAAATTTTTTATTTCTTTTCTTTCGAAAAACATATTTGATCTTGGCGAATATACATTAATGCCTTTTTCTTCAAGATAATTTGCTAGATTAACTACTTTCTCTCCTCGTACTGAATTAAATAACATAGCAATTTGATTATAGTTCTTGATTATTTTCTTTTCCTTGAGATTTTTGATAAAGTTATATATTTCTTTTTGCCATTCTTGTTCGTCATCTTGTGCTGATATTTTCATTACAGTTGGGACATCCGTAATGTCTTTTCTGCCCGAAGTGATTTCTTTCTCAAATCTATATTTGTCCCATTTAAAATTAAATTTTTCTCCTTCTGTTGTTTGCATCCATTTATTATAGAAGTCTATAATGCCTTTTTCTGATCTATAGTTAATTTCCAATTTAATTCTTTTGCAGTCTATTTTATCAAATTTGTATGGAAATTCGATTATGTTTCTTATTGTTGCTCCTCTAAATCTATATAGTCCTTGATCATCATCTCCAACGACACAAATATTTTGTTCTTTACCAGCTAGCATGAAAGCAAGTCTTTCTTGAACGTAGTTTGTATCTTGATACTCATCTATCATGATGTACTTGATTTTTTCATTCAACTTTTTTAAAATGTCTGGGTTATTATTTAGTAGTTCATAAGTTTCTGTTTGTATATGAGTAAAATCTATATAGTTAGATTTCAAAAGTATGCTGTTGTACAATTTTATAATTTCTCCAATTACGGCTATCTCTGGAGAATCATCTTTTATTATTTCATCTATATCTACTAGTTCTTCACTAATGTTATTTATATAGTCAGCTATATATTGTGATAGTCTCCAACCACTGATTGGTTTTTCATGTATTAATTCAAAATTTTTTATATGCTGAAATTTACTTAAATTTTGATAAATTAAATATTCTTGTTCAAATTCGTCTATCATTCTGTAATTTTTTTTCAAATTAGAATATTCTATATTTTCCTTTAAAATTCTCAAACAAATTGAATGAAATGTTCCAATATACATTTCATTGATGTTTATGTACATGTCTAATTTATCTAACTCATTAGTAATTCTTGTTATTATTTCTTTTGCTGCTTTTTCTGTAAAAGTTGCTATCATTATATTTTCTGGTTTTACACCCTTCTCTGCAATTAAATATATTGTCCTTTTTACTAAGGTGTATGTTTTTCCTGTACCAGGTCCTGCTATTATAAGTACTGGCCCATCTGTTGCTGTTATAGCTTCTATTTGATTTTTATTTGCATCTTCAAAATTAAACATCTTTTTTCCTTCTCTATTTTTATTTGTTATTCATTTTGCTAATTTTATATTTTGTTTGAGTAGATTAGAATTTTAAATTTATATTAATTATTCCTTCTAATTCATTTTTTATTTTATTAATTATATTTGTTGTATTTAATATTTCTTTAGCCATTTCCTGTTGTTTTGTAAGATCAAATTCCCCTTGATCATCAACTGGAATTTTTACCACAACATCTTTTATTACGGAACTTGTAACTCTTTTATTTCCTACTCCGATAGCATAAGTTTTTAATTCATTTTTTAGTTGTACATATATATATCCAATATCTATTTTTTTATTTTTAGGAATTAATGCTCCACAGTGTGTGCTCATGCTGAATTTTCCATCTCTTATAAAGACTGTTCCTGCATAAATTCCATCTGTAGTCCATGTTAAACATTTTTTGTCAAAATCATAACTATCTATATATCCTAATTCTCCATTATTAGTGGTTTGTGATGAATATACAGGAAATTCTCCGCTGTGATTTCTTATGTACTCTCTAGTGTATTTATCTTTTCCTTTTACTATATCAAAAATTTTACCGATTTTAACTTCTTGATATTTACCTAATTTATTATTAATTTTTTGTTGGTTTAATGATTTGATATCTTTTACCATGTTTTCACTTATGTTGTTATATTTTTCAATTAAATCATTTAAATCAAGTAGTTCTTCTTTTTCAATTATCCCTAGTGCTTGCTTTTCTTCTTTTGTCCAATAGCTTTCAGGAATCCAATTATCATTGTCTTTTATGTCTTGAATTTCTATAGTTTTGCATCTTGAGTCATTAATTAGTTCTATCGGGAATTTTTTTGGATTTCCTTTAAAAATATTATATAGATCAACTGCTTTTTGTAAATCGCTTTTTCCTTCAATTTCTGCTCTTGATATATCTAATTCCTCACCTATGTTTGAAACTAAATACATAAATACAGGTGTTTTTTGTTCTGTATTTTCATTTTTCTTTTTTGTTATGGATAATATATATGTTTTTTGTGGTGTGTTAAAAAATGTTTTTACAGGCAATGATATAATACCATTTACTATACATTTTTTTAATATAAAATTTCTTAATGTTTTATTTCCAGCAACATCAAAGATGCTATTTGGAACTACAACATAAGCTCTTCCATTATCTTTTAAATTATTTATTATCCACTCCATACATAAGCTTTCAATTCCTTTTCCTTTGCATTTGTAGAATTTTCCTAATCCTTCTTTATCAATTAGATTTTTTATTGACGAGCTACCGCTTGTTATATATGGTGGGTTTGTAACTATTATATTAAATTTGTCTTTTTCATCAAATCTTAATTTTAATGTTCCTAAATTAGAATCACTTAGAAGATGGAATGTATCATTAAATATTTTAGCATACTCTTTGGTTATTGATGGATTTTTTTCTATAATATCAGATAGATATATTAGCATATTTGCTTTTGCAAGAATTATTGTTCTTTGTTCTTCCTCATCAAATCCTCTATCAAATCCGAATAATTTTATTTTTGGATTTATAACTCCCTTATTCGGGATAAAAAATTCTTTAAGATTAGTTTCATTAAGTGGTTCCAAAATGAATCCACCTACTCCGGCAAAATGGGTCGCATATTCTATCTCCATCATGTAGACTTTCAAAATCAGCCATTTGTGTTATTGCTTTTACTACTTTTCTTGGTGTGAAAAATTGTCCTAATCTGCTTTTATCATGACTCTGTTTCAAAAAAGTTTCGAATAATTTTGTTTTAAACTCTTTTTTTATATTTCTTAGATTTCCGAAATTTTTATACTTTTCTAATGAAGTTCTAAATAGATTTGCTTGGCTTGATACCGGTTCTCCATCTTTATCTACAAAGATTGTACCGTTTATGATAGTTGTACCGTCCTCACCCTTAGGAAATAATTCTCTGATATGTGGCCTACAAATTTTTGCATAATATTCTAATATGGCTTCATCACTTTCTCTATCTTCCATCTTTTTTATTAAACAATAAAAGTCCTTGGATTTGTCAAGTACATGTAAATCACTCAAAAATTTAAAAATAAATAATTCTACAACGTTATATAAGCATTTTGGAGGATTTTTTCCTGTATTTACATATATATCTTGCCATACATTTTTTGCTAATTTTATAGGATCCACTTCTTCTGTTGGATCAAGTATTGAATTTTTTTCGTTTATACATGACAAACACCTGTCTATGTAGTAGACAGTGTTTTTAGTATCTCGATGTAACTTGTCTTCATTTTCTTCGCTATTATTTTGTATAAAGAATTTTTCAGATAATGGTTTTTTGTCACTATTATAGATATAGTTATAACTTCTTGACTTTTTTTCAACTTGATCGAAATATTCATTTTGCTTTGTGTATTGATTTGGATTTATCCATATATTTATCATTTGGTTTGTAATTATTCCTATAGGGCAATTCAAGACTTGGCAGATAGTATTGCATTGTTCTATAGCGTCTTTTTTTTGCTTTTCCGTAGTTAGTTTATCATAATCTTTATTTTCTATAACTGCTATAACTTTAACATTTTTTCCGTCTCTTCTAATAATTAATCCGTCTGGTTTTCTGCTTGAATATTTATCATAATTACCCTTTGGAATTATTCCAAATTTTTGTAAATCACGTAATGTAGTTGAACCAATATTATAGAATTCATATTTCCCTATTTTAATACCACTATTTTCTAGATCTCTTTGTATAATTTCTTCAGACATATTTTTCTCCATTCTACATTTTCTCTGTTTTTATAATATCATATTTTTTTGTTTTTGCATAGTGGTATGATGAAATTTTCTTGAAATTAATTATTAAATATTTCCATAATCTTATTTTTTAATATTTCTTTTTCTCCGCTTCCCGTAGTATTAAATCTTATTAGTGGTACATCATATTTTTCAAGTATTTTGTTTTTTAGCTTGTCTCTTTCTTGTTGCTTAGTTCCTTCTTTGTGATAGTAATATCCGTCTACTTCTATTGCAATATCAAGTTTTTTGTCCATTTTATTAAATATTACAAAATCAAGATGAGTCCATTCATTATTAGCATATCGTTTTTCTTCTTCATTTAATAAATTATCATTTGCTAATATATCCATTAAAGGAACTCTTGATGCCACATCTAAGTCATTGTACCCAATTTCTTTTATTACTTCTTTTATTAGATTATAAGTCAAATTTTCTGAATCATACTCAGATATTCTTTTTTTATTTTTTAAATATTCTAAACGTTGCCTTCTATTTTCTTGATATAATAAATCATATATAGATTTTGTTTTGCTTTCTATTACTTCGAAATTATTATATTGTATATATTTTACCAAATCATCTATATTTGTTCCCTGATTTTTATCATTATCTGATACTACCAATCTTAAATATCTTTTTGCCCTGCTTACTGCTACATTTAGCAATTTAGGATCATCAACGAATTCTCCTATTTCATTATCTACGGTCGTTATTATTATTGCTTCTTCTTCTCTTCCTTGAAATTTATGTACTGTATCAATTTTTGATTGTGAATTAAATGCTTTTTCTAATTCTGCTTTTTGATCTCTATATGGAGAAATTATACCTATATTTTTTATGCCCATCTTTTCTTGTAGCTCTGGAAGTACTTCATTTTCTATAACATCTATTTGCCTATAATTTATATGTCCTCTTGCATGGTTTCCTCTTGATGTAATATATACTTTTAATACATCTTCTTCTCCTTGATCCTCAGTCATTATTATCAATTTTCCGTCATAAAACTTTTTATTACAAAATTGTATAATTTTAGGATGGCATCTATAATGCTCTCTTAATAATGTCCTAGGAGCATCCATTACGGCATTATTTACTGATGATAGGAAACTATTTTCTAGATAATCATATTGTTTATCTATTCGGTATTTTTTTGATATTTCTTCTATTAATTTTTTGTTTTCTGTGGTAATAACATTTGGTAATTGTTTTAAATCGCCTACTATTACAGCATTTCTTGCAGAAGATAGTGCTAAGGCTCCTGTTATCAAATCTACTTGTGAAGATTCATCCATTATTATATAATCATATACATAGTTTGGGTTCAAGCATTTTTTTATTGAATACGTTGTACTAAATACAATTGGATATTCTCTATTAAATTCATAGGAATTATTGTATAAATCTTTCATGCTGTATATTTTTCTTTGCTTCTTTTTATCATATTTTTTATTTAAATATTTATTTAATAATTTTTTTGAATCCTCTACCAATAATTCTAATTTATCATTCCCTAAAGATTTTAGTTTTCGTGTATTGCTTTTTATTTTGTTTTGTAATTCTATTTCTTGAACTATAAAAAATAATCTATTATAGCAATTTATTATTTCTTTTTTACTTCTTCTGTAAAATTCTGCGTTACCTATTCCATATAGTAATTGTGATTTTATTCTGAACCATATATTAGATTTATTCAAGTCTTCATATTCTACTTTTAATTTCATTATTATTCCCGATTTTATTTTATCTATGTTTCTGATTTTTGGTAATTTGATTTGATTTGTATCTTGATGCTTATTAAAATATTGATGTTCTAAATTTATTTCGCTTAATTTTTCTTTCATTTTTGCTATTACGTTTTGAAGTTCGAATATTTTTGATATATTCTGATTCAAATTAATTACTTGTTCTTTCAGTATTTCTTCATTTGATGAGTCTTCTTCTGGTTCTGGATATTCTCCTGTTTGATTTTTTATAAATTCTTCTTTGTTTTCTTTTTTACCTAGTCTTGAACATAAATATCCTAAATTATATTTTTCTAATTTTTCATATATATTATCTGTTGCAGCATTATTGTTTGATACTACTGCAACTGTTTTCCCATTTATGATTATATTAGCAATTATATTTAGTATTGTCTGCGTTTTACCTGTTCCTGGTGGTCCTTCTATTATACTTATTTGATTTTTCATTGCTTCTTTTACCGCATTAAATTGTGATTTATTTGCTCCGAATGGAAAAATTGTATTATCTAGGTTTCTATATGGAATATTAGATTTTGATTTGGGATTTAAATATTTGTATAAAGCTGTATCATTTGATACAAAATTTATTTTTTCATATTCATCTGTGAGGAGAGAATTTCCTTCCTCTGTTTTTACGCTTACTATTCTTGATATGTCTCTATAATATTCAAATTTATTTGTTGACAAACTTTGCACAGTGTCATTTTCTACTACTCTTGATTCATACTCTGGTACAGTTATAATTTTGCCATTTTGGAAAAATAGTTTATAGTATTTATCAAATTTAATTAATTTTATTACGTTGTATACATAGCCTTGATCTATTATAATTTTTTTATTTTCAATATCTATCTCTATTGGATCCTTATAGAATTCAAAGCTTTTCTTTGAATATTCATATATTTTATCAGTATTTTTAAATTTGATGTTTATACTTCGTTTATTTGATTCATAGCTTATTACTTCTTCTGTCCTGTCTTCTCCTTTTATCATTATCAAGTATTTATATACGTCCATTTATTTCTCCTATTATTTATACTTTTTCATTTCAACCATCATTTTTCCCTTTTTATTATTGCCAACATATTCACTTACAATAAATTTTCCTGTGCCTCTTATCGCTAATACATCATTTTCATTTATTAGTTTTGATGCTTTACTTTCACATTTGGCATTTACAAATACTTTTTCCCCTAATAGCATTTCATTTGCTTTTTTTCTTGAGGTCCTTACTAGTTCTGCTACAATACTATCTAATCTCATTGATTGAACTGAGATCTGCATCGTTTCAAATTCTTGTTCCTTGATTTTTGCTTCGTCATAATTAATGATTTCTATATTTGCTTTGTTTAATTTTTTAAATTCTTTCAAACTGTCAACTATATACTGTGCATTTTCTTCTAAAACAAAGATATATGCTTCATCTTGACTAACATTTATATCGCCTATTCTATTTCTATTTAACCCTGTTTTCATCAAAATCCCTAGATAATCTCTATGGCTATATTGTCCGATGATTTCTTTTGGTAATTCTATCTTGATGGCCTTTAGTATATTTTCTAAATTTTTTATTACTATCTCTTGATCATATTGCTCTGGATAAATTACCAGAATTTCTGCTTCTGCTCCTTGATATCCTCCAAAAAATAAATAATTTTTTATTTTTAATCTATTTAATTCTTTCTGTATCACTTCTTTTTGATGAATACTTAAAAATTCGGTATTTACTATTTTGTTTCGTGTTTTACTCATTTTAATTTTATCAAGTAATTTTGCTATAATTAATTTATCATCAATTGACTCCACTTCTAACTCCCTTTTATTTAGATCTATTTTTAATTAATACTACGATTAGTTATGATTAGATATTATTCCACCACGTATTTTTTCAAAAGGTATTTTGATTAGCCCTAGTTCATCACTTTCAAATATAAAAATATATTTTCCAGTTTTTAATTCATTAATTAAGTTATAGGTATCAAAATTAATGTTTATTTCAAGATCATGATCTGATCTTTTTTTCAAAGAGATTTGAGTACTGTCAATGATTTTTTCTTCTGTGTCTTGATCATTTATCCCTTTTTTAACTATTCTGCAGTTACCTGACAAATAATCATAAGGATAGTCATCAAGCATATATGTGTTCAATGTTATATAATTGTTTTCAAATTCAAATTTCGTTATAATAAATTTATTATAGGTTAATTCTTCTTCTGGAATATGCTTATCTTGATTGCTTTCTTCTACTTGTATAAATTTAATGTCACTATATGTTGGTGGATTAGTTGCATACATTGACATCTCTACTTCTCCTTCTCGGCCATAAGTCGCATGTATTTTATCACCTATATTTAAATCTGAAATGTCTATTTTTCTCCCGCCAACATCTTTAATAATTGGATTTTTTTCTATTTTCAAAATGCAGCTTCTTTCAGTACTATCAACTGAGCTCTTGAGAGTAATCGTTTTATCATCTTTTGCTACAATTATCCCTCTAACTCCTGGTAATCGTGGAAGTATTATTTTTTCATATGTAACATATATCGCTATTATAATAAGTACTATTATTAATATCGCTTTTATTATTCCTTTTACAGTTTTTTTCATTTCAGACTCCCCCTTGATAAATTTATTTATTTTATTATATCATTTTTTCATCTATTTTCAAGTTTATTTATATAATGAGGAGTTCTTTTATATTTAAGATTTTATTAAATCACTATTTTGTCTGTTTTATTTATCGCATGTATTGATTTTTCACTTTATTTATTCAAGAAGAGATTAATAACATGCTTTTTAGTTTCATTTTTACAATATTTTACATTTTTAATTTTATTAATTTAGTTTTCTATTCAATAAAATATTTTCCTAATAACTAATTAATCTACTTTCATTTTTTCAAATATATTGATATAATATATTTTGCAACCAAATTAAATATATAAAATATCTAAATTATATATAAGTATATGGATTAAAAGGAGGAAAAATGAGTATTTTAAAAGTTAAAAATTTAAGTAAAATTTATGGAGAAAAAGAAACAAAAACAGTCGCAGTAGATAATATCTCTTTTGAGATTGAAAAAGGTGAATTTGTTGCAATTGTTGGAGCAAGCGGAAGTGGAAAGTCTACTCTACTTCATATGATAGGTGGTGTAGATAAACCAAGTAGTCGGAAGTATAATAATTGATGGAACTAATATTTATGAACTAAATGATGAAAAACAAGCAGAATTTAGAAGGGAAAAAGTTGCACTTATTTATCAATTTTATAATTTGATACCTGTTCTCAATGTTGAGGAAAATATGTGCCTTCCTGTTAATTTAGATCATAAAAAAGTTGATAAGCAAAAACTAAATGAACTTATAACTAAATTAGGTTTGCAAGAGAGAAGGACAAGCTTACCCAATGAGCTTTCAGGAGGACAGCAACAAAGAGTAGCAATAGGAAGGAGCTTACTTCAAGAGCCATTACTTATACTTGCAGATGAACCAACTCGGAAACCTAGATAGTAAAAATTCAAAAGAAGTAATCGATTTATTAAAAAATGCTAATCAAGTTTATAACCAAACAATAATACTTGTAACTCATGATGAAAATATTGCAAAAGAAGCTAATAGGATAATTACAATAAATGATGGAAAAATTGTAAGTGATATTAAATATAGTTAGGAAGTGAGATATATGAAAATTACAAGTAAATTATGTCTAAAATATCTAATGAAAAATAAACGCCGAACTTTTATAACAATTATTGAAGTTATACTTATGACTGTACTTATAACTACTGTATTAACTATTTTTTCGAGCTATCAAAATTATAGGATAAATATAGCAAGAAGTAAAGGAAATTTTGATGCAGAATTTATATGTATAAAATATAGTGATGCTTTAGAAGTTGCTAAAGATAATAATGTAAAAGAAGTGTCTATATCTTATGATTATGGAATGTCCAAAGAAAATTTATATAAGAACAATACATCTTTTATACGAATACATTTATTAGGTTATGATTCTAATAAATTAAAGAATAGTGGTATCAAATTAATTTCAGGAAGAATTCCTCAAACTCCTAACGAAATATTGTTAAGTCAGCAAGAAATTAGCAATATAAGTGGAAATAAAAAAATTGGAGATGAACTAGAACTTACTTTTGAGGGAAATACTAAAAAGTATATAATTGTAGGATTAGCTAAAGAAATATTAGTAGACAATGAGGATTCAAGTTTTTCTTTTTATAATGGTCGAGATGTAAAACTAAGTGGAATAACTTATCTGAATGCTAATTCATTGCAAAGCGATGATATTGTAGATGCAAGTGTTCTTACATATAATCTAAAACAAATTTATGAAACAACAGAAAATCTAGAAAATAATTTAAAACTTTACGAAATAAAAAATATTAGTAAAATAACAAATATTAATACAGATGAACTTGAAAAAAAAGATAGTCCTGATTGGTTTCAAGACTTTTTAGAGGAATCTGGAATTAGTGAATCTCTTTTATATACTAATACCAATATATCACAAGAGAAAATAAAGTATAATGAAGAATTGCTTGAATGTGTTGGTATTTATAGAGGCTATAATTCATCTTATCAAACATTTCTACTTATAGAAATAATATTTGTATCGGTTCTTACTTTTGCCAGCATTGCACTTATTTTTACTGCATTTAAAATTACCTATAGAGAACGACTAAGAGAATTAGAAATGTTAAATTCAATTGGTATGAGTAAATCTCAAAGGAAAAAAATGTGCTTAAAAGAAGGTTTTATAATTGCGACCGTTCGGGATAATTGCTGGTATATTTCTAGGATACATTTTATCACTATTTATAATTCATCTTCTTCAGGGAATATTGCCTAACATAGGGGAATGGGAAATGTTAGATTTTAAAAAGATAGATGTTCCTTTTGTAATGAATTTTCCAATAAAATTGGTGTGTATAGTTGGAGTTATTGTATATATAGTTGTATTTATTTCGGTATTATTACCACTTAGAAAAATTAAAAAGATCGATATAATTACAGGAATTAATGGCTCTTATAAAAATAGAAAAAAACAAAAAACACCATTTATTGTGCAGAAATTGTTTGGTCAAGAAGGTGCTATTGCATATAACTATACCAAGCGTGAAAAATCAAGACATACAACAATTGTGTCTTCTATTACTGTTAGTGTATTAGTATTGTTAATAGTAAATGGTATAATAGGCAATTTCCTAATAAACTCAAATAAATTAACTTATGATGATTACTCAATTTATACATCAATTGAATGTACTGACAAAATAATAGAATATTTACAAAACAACAATCTAATAGATGGCTATTATATCCAAACTGCAGGATTTCAGCGCGATCCTTCTATAGGTTCCTCTTACTCAGATTTATATATAAATATTCCTAAAGATAAAATTTCATCTACATTTGCACATTTATTTGATACAGGTAATGTTTCTATTACTTTGACTAATTTGGATGATTCCAATTATTCTGGAGAAGGATATCGATTTACAGTTCTTCCATATTACTTTGATGAAATGGCATACAACGATATACTTAAAAAAGCTAATATTACTGAACTAAAAGAAAATGAATGTATATTATTAAATGCACAAAATGTTGATAATTCAGTTTATGGAGACTATTTTGAAATAACAAGTTACGAAAAAGGAGATGATATAAGTATTTTTGGAACAAGTAACTCTGGAACTAAAAAAATAGATGATTTAAAAATAGCTGGTATTGTTGAGGATTTTTACCCATATACTCCAACAGATTACAAATTAACTGATTATAGCCCAATAATCCCTATAATGTTAAGTTCAGATATGTATGACACGCAATTGCAAAATACAGCAATATCGGATTCTACGATTTATATTTCATCACATACACCTTATGAAATAGACAATAAGATGAATGAAATTAAAGCTTTAGCAGACAATTCTCAATATATTTCAGGTGAAAACTTATATGAGCAAAGATTGGCTAAGGAAAGTATATTAGAACTTCAAAAATTTATATTATATGCTTTTGATATATTGATTACTATATTCTGTATGACTAACATATTCAATATAATTTCATCGAGTACTATATTTAGGAAAAAAGATTTTGCTATTCTAAGGTCTATGCGGTATGAGTAAAAAGCAAATAGATAAAATGTTATTTTTAGAGGGATTATTTTATGGATTTAGTGGGATTGTATTTGGAATAATATTTAGTTTTATAATCCTTTATTTGCTATGTAGTATTGCAATCCAAACGGATTTATACTTATTCAATTTACCTTTTAATGACATTATTTATGCAATCATTTTAGTTTATACTGTAATATTAATTGCAATGGTAAGTGCTAAAAGAAAAATTAAAAATCAAAATATTATTGATGATATAAGAATTGATAATATATAATATAAAATTGACAAAAAGGATGTGGAAAAACCACATCCTTTTTGCGAGAAGGTAAAGCTACTCAAAAATTAGCTGTTTTTGGTATTTTGATGGCTTGTATGACAAAATTCATATAACATTAAAAATTATTCCTAAGGCTGTATAATCTATTTTCAAATTTATTTATACATTTTTCAAGTATCAAGTGTTATATCAAGTATTCTAACTAAAAAAGCACTTGCTAAAATCTAGCAAATGCTTTTTTTCCAATGGTTGCAGGGGTAAGACTCGAACTTACGACCTCAGGGTTATGAGCCCTGCGAGCTGCCAACTGCTCCACCCTGCGATATATTTAACTTCTATATTATAATATTTTATTTCATAAAAGTCAAGCTTTTAGCATGTTTTTATTGTAAAGTCTTTTATATTATATACAAATTTAATAAAAAAATTACTTATTTTCATCCTGAAAATGACTTAATAATTTTCCAAACATATACACTATTTTTGTTGAGTTTTTATTACCAATCTCTTTGCCTATAGCTTTTCCTCCTACTGTCATTGCTGCAACAACTGCACTAATTATAAATTGCGTATTCTCAGGCATTCCTAAATTTTGTGTTAGCTTTAACGATATCATAGCACTTATTGCTCCACTCAAAACGCCACATATATCACCTATTACATCTGCACAAATATTTGCAACTTTTGAGGCATTCTTGATTAATTTTAATGACATCTTTGAGCCAAATGCTTTTTTTGTTGCTTTTGCATGGAATTCTTCTTCATTAGCGACTGTTACTGCAACTCCTATTATATCAAATATAACACCTATCATAATAACTACAAATAATATTACAATTGCGGAAACTACATTTAGCTTTGATACTCCATTTGTTGAAATATAAGAGATTATTAATGATAGTACAAATGTTATTAAAAATATTTGAATTGTCCATTTGAGATGACTTTTTGATGACTTTTCTTTATTTGTCATTTGATTCTCCCTTAGCATACAAATAGTTGAAGATGGCAAAAGTCTAAGTAAATTTTACGGTTTAGGTCTGGTTGAATTTCTCTATTTTCTACTTAGCATTACTGCTGTAGCCGTTTCCGTTTAAAGAAAATAACTACCGTTTTAATAGTTACCAGATTGCCACTTAAATCCGTACCTTAATCCCTAGACTTTTTTGCTTTTCGCTTAAAGCATACATTCTAGAAGTTTTCCTTGACACTTTTAATTTTTGCTAGTCTTTTTTGCAAATATAATTTCATAATACATTTTTCAGAATCTTGAACATTGGCCAAATGTCCACATTCAAATTATTAATCCCAATACATTCACTCGAGACAGGCTACTCTATGTATTTTGTGTCTTGGCACTCAACATAGGTTTTACTTAACTTGACTTTAATTAAGCCTCCACGAAACTAGGGGATCAATACGTATGCCATTACATATTTCCCTAATTTCTTTACTCCCTGCTTACACACAAAACTGGCATTTCGCGCACAAGCAAGAAACTTCATCGATTTGCCCTTTAGTGGATTTTTAGCCCCACCCTCGCAAAATAAAAGTGACTAGAATAATGTGCCATCTATTTTATTATATCATATTTTTCCAATTTTTCAAATACTACTATTATCATTATTTGTTACAACACTATTATCTTGATCTATTGCTACAATTTCTTCTTCAATTATATCTTTTGAAAAATATCCTGCAATAAATCCTATCAAGAATACCATGATCATTATTATTATTGTTTTTAATTTTTCTTGACTTATATACATTTCTTTATCATATATTTTTACATGATCTTCGTTTTGTCCTTTTTTGTTATCTTCCATATTTACCTCTTTTCTTGTTTTAACGGATAAGATAATATTATTATACTATTTTTATTTTTTAAAATCAACCTAAAGTTGACAATTATATATTTATTAATTTATAATTATTTTATACAGAATTAATGGAGGTTATTATGGATGTAATTATTGGTAAAAATTGTGGTTTTTGTGCTGGTGTAAAGTATAGTATTTTGAAGGCAGAAGAAGAACTTGAAAATAATAATGGTCATTTAGATTGCCTAGGAGAGATTATCCACAATCATCAAGTTATATCTCGTCTTGAAAATTTGGGCCTCCGTATTATTAATTCTATAGATGAAGCAAAAAATAAAGTTCTTATAAGGGCTCATGGTGTAAGTAAAGATACCTATGATTTAGCTCAAAAGCAAAATATAGAGTTAATTGATTTAACTTGTCCTAAGGTTCTAAAAATACATAAATTAGTTGATAGTTTTTCTAAAAATAATTATTTTATATTTTTATTTGGCATAAAAAATCATCCAGAAACTATTGGAACTATTAGTTTTTGTAGTGATAATTCTTACATAATAGAAACTGAAGAAGATATTCCGCAGGCGCTTGATAAATTATTCAAGAGTAATATTAAAAAAGTTTTAATTATTTCTCAAACCACATTCAGCATTAATTTATTTAATAAATTGACACAAATTATAAGCAATTCATTAGATAGTTCCTATGATGTGCACATAGAAAATAGTATTTGTGATGCAACAAATTCAAGGCAAAAGGAAACAGAGGAGATATCTTCTATTGTTGATTTAATGATAATAATTGGCGGAAAAAATAGTTCAAATACTAAAAAGCTCTATGAAATTTCCATGAAAAATTGTAAAAATGTTTTATTTATTCAGACTAAAAATGATTTAGATTTGGATTATTTAAAGAATTTTCATAAGATTGGTATTATGGCTGGAGCTTCAACTCCTGGAGATATTATTCAAGATATATATGATGTTTGTAAATCAATCTAAACTTTTATATAGTTTTTTATGGTTTCAAATTTTGCATCTCCTATTCCTGATATATTTTTTATGTCTTCTATTGATTTAAATTTCCCATTTTCGTTTCTGTAAGTTATTATTTTATTTGCAGTGGATTCGCCTATCCCAGGTAATTTTTGCAGTTCTTCTTTAGTTGCAGTGTTTATATTTACTATTCCATTGCTTTGAGTAGTATTTTCAGCTTCTATTATCTTGATTCCTGCATTTTCAGATATTATTTCTAAATCTTCGATATTTTCTTGATCGTTTTTGCTTGGTATGTATATCTTTTGTCCATCTTTTATTATATATGCTAGATTAACTTGTGATATATCCGCTTCTTCTGTTATTCCACCTGCCGCTTCTATCACATCATTTATTCTTGAATCTTCCTCTACTTCTACAATTCCATTGTTTTTTACTGCCCCTGTTATATGGACTATTATTTTTGCTTTTTCTTCTGTTTCCGTATCCTCTTCTGTTGTTTCTACAATTTCATTTTGTTCATATTCATACATATTTCTTGTGCTAACTATATAGTAATAAATTATTATAATCACTATTATAACAATTCCTATTATTGCTATAATTTTTTGTTTTTGACTTAACATGTCCATTTTTTACCTCCTTGATTTTTTTTGCTATTCAAATAAAGTATTGCTATTTTTTTATGATATGTGATATAGTAAGATTATGAAAAAATTTTTTGCTTTTTTTGTTATTTTAATTACATTGGAAACACAGTGTTTTGCTAGTGAAGTGTTAGATAATAATGTGAGCACTTCTTTTTCAATTTGGGGTGATTTAAATATTGAATCTAATTGTGTGTTGATGGTTGAAAGAAATTCAGGTGAGATTTTATATCAAAAAAATGCTTATGAAAAAATGTATCCTGCTAGCACTACCAAAATTCTAACAGCAATTCTTGTTCTTGAAAAATGTCCTTTGAACGAAATTGTAACTGTAAATGCTTCTGCTTTAAAGGCTGTTCCTGCAACTTATGCTACTGCTAATTTAAAAGCTGGAGAAAAATTTCGTGTAGAGGATTTACTTTATGCTATGCTAATTCCTTCTGCAAATGATGCAGCAAATGTTTTGGCTGAGCATGTTTCTGGTTCTATATCTGCTTTTGCCCAACTCATGAATGACAAGGCTAAACAAATAGGATGCACGAATTCTCATTTTACAAATCCGAGTGGAGTTCATAATAGCGAATTATATACTACGGCTTATGATTTGTCCTTGATTGCAAGGTATGCTATGAATATAGAGAAATTCAGAGAAATTATTACAAGAACGACTTATACTTTGCCAAGTACAGAGTTGTATCCTAATTCTGATAGAACTTTTTCTACTTCTAATGATTTAATTCGCCCAGACTCTAATAAATATTATTATGAGTATGCTAATGGTATAAAAACTGGATATACTAATCCTGCTAAAGATTGCATAGTTGCATCTGCAAAGAAAGATGATAAAGAGTTTATTGTTGTAATTTTGGGTGATGGATTTAATCAAGATAATCTTAGACAAAAATATATAGATTGCAAAACTTTATTTGATTCTGCTTTTGCTAATTATATACCAACTGATGAAAATTTGCAACAAGAAATTAAAAAAGATTCTCAAGATAATGACACTTCAACATTAGCAGAAGATAACTCTTCTACAGCTTCTTCTTATGTTATGATAGTTAAAGTAATATCAAGAGTTGTTGCAATTGTTATTATTATCTTAGCCATAAGATTTCTGTTTGTAATTACTTTCAAGAATGATGATAAAAAATATGGTCATAAAAGACATTAAAACGAGATGAAGTATTTTCATCTCGTTTTTTATAAGATCATCTTTAATATTATATTATTTTCATACATTGATTTACATATATGAGAATCATTTATTTTGTTTAATATGTAATTATTTTCTACCATTGGTGAAATAAAGCTTATTATTGCAAGGGCTATGTATGCTATTACAAATCCCTCTAGGACACCATATATTGTTCCTCCGTAGTTTATTAAATTGTTTTATTATTGGTATTTTTTCTACTATGCTTGCAAATATTTTCAAGAATATCATCAAAATTCTTGCTACTAAAAATAGTCCTATCCATATTCCTATTTTTATGACTGTTATTGATAAGCTTTCAGCGATATATTCTGAACTGTTTTCCTTTATTTCGTCTGTATATCCATCTATATATTTTGCAAAATTGTCTATTAAATTATTTGTAGTCTCTGAGCTTTCTTGATTTTGTTCTTGAGTATATAATTTTTCTTGTATGATTCCCTTTAAATTCGTTGCTATATCAGTATTGTTAATTATATAATTTGAGATTGGTGTATATAAGATTAATGCTATTATAAGTGATAAAACAAATCCTATTATTTTTACGCTTACTTTGATTAACCCCCTATGATAACCTAAAAATGTAAATAATATTATGCCGAGTATTAAAATTAAATCGACCATCCTTTTTTCCTCCTTATTATTTATTTTAAAAAGTAAGTATTTTTATTCTATCTCTATATACGATTCCGGCAATTGATCTTCCTAGTACAATATCTTTAATTTCTTGTGATGATGTGTATTTCTTTTCTAACCAACCGGTTTAGATTAATCAGATGTATTTCCGTTCCTAAGTTTATAGCTACAACTTGATTACAACTTACTAAATCTTTTATGACGCTATCCACACTATAAGTGGATTCTGCTTTGGATAATGTATTTGTAAGTATTATATCTGTTCTAGAACTAAATAGTCCTGTTGATATTTCTTCTGCCCTAACTGCACATCCTTTTAGATCTATACTTGACATTTGAACATTTTTTCCAAATTCTAATATGGTAGTTTCGTTTTCCTCATAAATCATATGTATAGAATCATCATATATACATATAAGTTGTCCTTTTTCTTGATATTTTATATCTGTTATCATTTTATTTGCATCTGCATTGTGTTTATATATGATAGAATTTGTTGTATCTCCGCTACTTGCTTTATCTATTTCTATAACCTTTATACTTGACTCTATCAAGGCACCATTGGTATTGACTTCTGCTATTGCTAAATATTTTCCATCCATAGATATATCGACATCTATAGCAATTGTTGATGCTAAATATGTTTTAAATAGTTCCTTTCCATTCTTGTCAAATGTTATTATGATGCTTTTATAGCTTGTCCCTTCTGTTATTATAGATGTTTTTCCTTCTCTACTGATATTTATTTTATTTATATTACCTTCTACTTTATTGTCCCACAATACTTTTCCGATCTGATATTACATATATATTTTGTCCTTTATTTTCTGCTATAGCAAGATATTGCCCATCTGATTCAAATATCGGATTACTTATTTCAACATCAAGTTCATAGGATTTATTCCCATAACTATTATATATTTCTAGTTTCCCATTGCAGAGTATCGTAATATATTTATCGTAAGCATATATATATTGATTTTTATCACCATCTATTTCAATTGTGGCCACATCTTCTTCTGTTACTTCTTTTCTCAAGATATTCATATTAATCCAGTCTCTTGCTTTTTCGTTTACAGCATATGTAATACATACTGAGATTGCTGAAATCAAGATTATTGCTAGAGCTATTATTATTAGTTTGTTTTTTAATGGTACTTTACTTTTATACTTTAGTACTTCCATAAATAATCCTTTCATTATTTTTTATAACAATATTTTATAATAATTTATTAATTATTACAAGATTATTTGCATTTTATAATTAAAATTAATTGTATCAATCCCAAAATTCCAAATAATGGATATAGAATATTTACTAAATTTGAGAACCCTAGCATAGAGATAAACACTGATATAATACATATTAATTTATTCATTAAAACATATTGTTTTTCGTTTTCTGATATATTGTTTAGAAAGCCAAATGCTGATGATACAGCTGTTGTAATGATTGCTCCTAGTATTATTACTCCGTATAAATACTGGAATGTTTTTCCAATATTTCCGACTGGCATATACTGCTGGCAATTCTATTTTTGATATGTCTGTTTTTATATTTGAAAGTAGTAAAAATATAATTATACCAAGCATTATTATGATAATACTACTTATTGCAACTATTTTTATATAATCTTTTTTTTGCTTGATGTGTTTTTTCATGGGTATCAGAACTGATGACAATGTTATTGTGTTATAGCTTGAATATAATATTGCATTAATAATCCATTGTGGATTATTGGTAGAGATTTGAAGCATATTGTTTGCGCTTGAACTTTTTATTCCTAAAATTATTAATATTATAATTATTACTGGCATTAGGATAGAATTAATAATAAATATTCCTTTCATGTTTTTGTTTAAAATTATATAACTTGAGATTGCTATGATTATGCCTGAATAAATCACATTTATTTTGAATTCTTGATTGAAATAGGCCGAAAAGCCTGCACACATTATGAAAAATGTTGTTAATAGAAATATATTAATTATAAAATTCAAGATATTTTCAAGGTTAATATATTTCATCTTTTTCTTTGGTAAAATCACATCTAATAATTCTTTATAGCTACATATATCATGTTTTTCAATTATTTTGAAAGTTTTATAGATTATATACCCTATTAAAATAATTGAAAAACACATACCTAATAGCCCTTGTTTTCCATATATATAGAAAAAATTATAAATTTCTTTTCCTGATGCAAATCCTGCTCCAATTATTGTTCCAACTATTACAAATACGCAACTAATTGTAGTAAAAATGCACTATCATTCCTTTCATATGATTTAATAAAAGACCTCATATTATATATATGAGGTCTTTTATATTTTTATTTTAATTATTTTTTCCTTCTTCTTACTTGCCATACTACAATTCCGGCTATTATTATTAAAACAGGGAATCCGAAGACTATTGCTTTTATTGTTATGTCTTGAGCTTGTGTTGGTGTATAGTATGTAGTTTCTATCGTTTTTCTAATTACTAATCCTTCTGGTGCTTTTGCTGTATATGATATTGTGCTTAATGCTAAATCTAAGTTATTGTAGAAATATATTGCAGATACTGTTTGTTCACCTACTGTAACAGCTCCATCAGATGCGAAATAGTTATTAGCGTATACAACTAATGAAGATTTTACTTCTTCTTGATCATCAGTTGCATCTTTTACAGTCTTTTCTAATATTGCTCCTATTACATTGCTACCAACTTCATCATCCTTAGTTGCTGTAAGTGTTTCTATATTCAAATTCGTTCTAAAGAATGATGTCTCGCTACTTGATAATAACTCTGTTTTGGTAACTTTCAAATCCTCTAATTTTTTGTCTTCTACAAATCTTAATCTTCCTGAACTAAAGAATAATACTAGTCCACTTCCGTACATCCTTTGCGTTATTTCAGTATTCTGAATCATTGGTAATATGATATCTGGTTGTTGCATAACCATTCTACTTGCATCTTGTTCGATTATTACACCTTTTTTATCAATTGTTACACCATATAGATCTAGGATTGACTGTATATTTGGAGTTTTATCATCTTGTGTAAATGGTTCACTAAACCATACTATATTTCCTCCATTATTAATATATTCCTTGATTATTTTAGTTTCATAGTCTGTAAAATCTGATCTAGGTGATGCAATTATTAAAGTTTGGCAATCTTCTGGTATTTTAGTTGTTATTAGCAAATCTAAATCTTTAATTTGATAGTTTTCAAGTTCAAGGTATTCCTTGAATGTTACCATCTGTGTATCTGTTGTATATTCATTGTGTCCTGTTAACATGTAAACAGATGTTAATTTTCCAACTGAAGATACTGAAATTATTCCGTTTGTTAATCTTTGCTCAGTAATATCTATTGTATTTCCTGTGCTATAATCAAATGTGCTTAACTCTTGTCCATTTATTAATTTATGCTTTTCGCCACGAGTTATTAATATATTATAGCTTCCTTCTGTTATTTCATATTCAGCTGCTAGATCTGCTCTGTCCGTAGCTGTTGTTAATTCTACTTTAATATTTTTTCTTACTTTTGTATATTGCTTAGCTAAATCAACCAAAGCATCATCTTCTATGTAATCAAATAAATAAACATTTATTTCTTCATCTTCTGGTATCGCTGATATTGCGTTTTTTGATTCTTCTGTCAAAGTATATATTTTTTCTTCTGTCAAATCTATATCAGATATATCTAAAGCATTTATTCCTACATTTATTCCAATGAATGCAGCTACCAATATTGCTATAAGAATCAACGTCAAGATTCTATCTCTTAGCCATTTAAATTTTATGCTTTCAAATAATTTTTTTATTTTCTTCACTTGATTTTCACCCCTTCTATTTTAGATTTTTCCTTCTTTGTAATACAATAATTGTAAGTAATATGAATAATATTGTCTGTGTTAATAATGTAATAGTTTCACTTATTCCTACAACCCCTCCTGGATATTTTTGGAATTGATATAGTGGTGATATTATATTGAAAGCAGGTGATAAATCTGGCAAAAACCAACTTACAAGTAAAAGTATTATTGTTACAACTCCTGCTATTATTTGGTTTTCAGTTAGACTTGATATAAACATTCCAAATGCTATATAAGCCATTGCCAATAACATAAATCCTCCTAGTGTAGTTAATGTTATTGTTAGCCCTGTTATTCCCTTAGCAAAAATACAAACAATTACATAGTATATCAATGAAAAAATTTGTGTAATTAGTATTACGGCTAATGCTGCTAAAAATTTTCCCATTACTATACTTGTTATGCTTCTTGAAGATGTCAGAAGCAACGTTTCTGTTCCATTTTTTCTTTCAGATGAGAACATCCCCATTGTAAGTAGTGCAATTGTAAAAGTTAATAATTCTGCAGTATAATAGAATAAATATGAATATTCTACACTTCCATAATAAAATATGTATTGGTAAAAGAAAAAGCTAGACATAAGTAAGAATGATCCAATAAATACATATCCTATTGGAGATAAAAAGTAAGTTTTAACTTCTTTTTTTATTATAGCCCACATTATTTATCCCCTCCTTTTTTCTTATTTTTTGTCTTTTCTTTGTTTTTTTCTGTCTTTTTATTTTGTTTTTCTATTTTCTTATCTTCTTTTTCTTTTTTGCGTTTTTCTTTCAATTCTTTTTTCTCTTTTTTTATTTCTGCTTTTGTCTTTTCTGGTTCTTCTTTTTGATTATCTATTAAATTCAAGAAAGCGTCTTCTAAACTCATTTCTGCCTTTTTCAATTCGAATATTGTTATTTCATTCTTAGCAAAAACAGAAAATATTTCTTTTCTCATATCGCTATTATCATTTGATGATATACTATATTGCTTTGTTCCATCTGGTAATTCTTTTATTAGTTTTATTTCTTTAATATTAGATATGCTTTTAACTACATCTTCTATTTTGTTTTCTGGATCTTCAACTGTAATTAATAAAACGTTTTCTTTTTCAGTCTTTGCTTCCAAATTCTTTGGTGTATCTATTGCAACTAACTTTCCTTTATTTATTATTATAACTTTTTTGCATATTTGACTTACTTCCGATAATATATGTGAACTTAATAATACTGTATGGTTTTTTCCTAATGATTTTATCAAATCTCTTATTTGTGTTACCTGTTTAGGATCTAATCCTACAGTTGGTTCATCAAGTATCAATACTTTTGGATTTCCAACTAAAGCACCTGCTAGACTTACACGTTGTTTATATCCTCTTGATAGATTTCTGATTAATTTATTTTTTACGTCTTCTATATTTACTGCCTTCAAGACTCTTTCTACTTCTTGCTTTCTCATTTTTCTTGGGACACCTTTTAATTCTGCCATGTATTTTATAAATTCTTTTGGCGTTAATTCATTATATAATGGTGTGGTTTCAGGCATATATCCAATTTCGCGTTTTGCTTTTCTTGGCTTTTTGCTTACATTATATCCGTTTATTTCTACTTTACCTTGAGATGGTTCTATGTATCCAGTTATAATGCTCATTGTAGTAGTTTTTCCTGCACCATTTGGTCCTAGAAATCCGGACAATTTCTCCTTCTTTTATCTCGAAATTCATATTATCTAATGCAATATGATTTCCATATTTTTTAGTAACATTCTCTACCTTGATCAAAGTTTTCCCTCCTATCTTAAAATAAATCGTTATAATCTTATCATTTGTAAAAAATATTTGCAACATTTTCACATAAAATTCACAAAATTATTTACGGAAGCTTATTTTGCATATTTTGATATAACATAATATATATTTGCTTTGAATAATATTGAATTTTTAGTTATAATAGTTATATCTTTGCACTAGCAGAGTGTATTTCTTTTACCTCTTAGTGTTTGGTATTTTAAGTTTGATGTCTATATAATTTTATTAAATAATATTTTTTTCTTTAATTTTAGTGGGGGAATCTTATATGAAAGATAATATTATGATTGGCAGTAGAATTAGAAATGTTAGAGAAAGTATGTCATTGACAAGAGAGCAATTCTCAGAATTAATCGACATATCTCCTTCTTTCCTTAGTCAACTTGAAAGAGGAGATAAATCAATGAGTATTGAGACCTTGATGCTTATTTCATTAAAGTCAGGATTCTCATGTGATTATATTTTATTTGGCGATTCGAATAATTCTACATTTTTAAATAAAATAAATAGAATGCTTTCAAACAGCTCTGAAGATGTAGTTGAATTAGTTTATAACATGATACGTCCATTGTCTCAATATACATCAAAATAGCTTGATTTTGAATTCGTTTTTTGAGATCTCTTTTTGAGATTTGGTTTTTGTGCCTTTTTTCAATGAAATTTTAAGTTTTTTCATGAAATCTCATTGACAATATAGTCTTTTTGTGATATTATACATTAAGTTAATTTTGGGTCAGTAGCTCAGTTGGATAGAGCACAGGCCTTCTAAGCCTGGGGTCGG
>CANQMI010000006.1 GCA_947624905.1 uncultured Clostridia bacterium | reverse complement strand
TATGATAGATCAAAAACACAGATTGTCGGATTTTCTAAGTTAAATCTTTTAGAAATGACTAGAAAACACATGAAAGGTGGAGAATAAAATAAATATATCATAATCCTCCTAATACAGGAATACAATTAAGTAACTTGTATTAGGAGGATCTTTATGTTTTTTATCTTGAATAAACAAAAAATATATTCTTATCTGATTGCAGCAAGTACTGTTGTAATTTTATTTATTCTATCAATTTTTTTCTCAAGGACTGACATTGAGACTATGGAAACTACAACAAACACCGAAACGATAAATACTGTAAATAACTTGAATCAAAATAATTTTAATAGAACTACTAACATGACTAACAAGATAAATAATGTTAATAATATTACTGATAATACGAATATTATGGAATAATATGGGTAAAATACACATATCTCTATATGAAAGGATATGTATGATAAGTGGCATTTATTGGGATTATTGCTGATGACAAAAACGAATTACAAATAAAAAGATTTTTAGAACGCATGCTAAACTATCCGACAAAGGAACATACAGTAATAATAATAAATGATAAAAGCGTAGAAAATATGCGAAATATCAAGTTCCAAACAATTCTTGTAATGACACTTGATGAAATAAATGATAAGAAAGAAATAATAAGCAAATTACTGAAAAATGCAGAATACTTAGTTATAAATGCAGATATAGATAAAGGAAGTCTAAAACTTATAAATAATATGCAATTAAATGTTATAACATTTGGATTTAACCAAAAAGCTACAATAACAGCCTCAAGCGTAGAGGAGAATTTAATGATTTGCTTGCAAAGAAAAATAGTAGATGTTAATAAAAAAACAATAGAACCACAAGAAATAGTCATAAAAACAATAAGTCCTAAAATGTTAAATAATTCCCATAATGCGATGGGAATTGGAACAATCTTACTAATATATGGAAAAAATGAAATAAATTTCTAAAAAATCAACTTTTTATGTAGACAAATTGAAAATTATGTAGTATAATAGAGATATCATCAGGAAAAAACTAACAAAGAAAAATATTACAAAGCAATTTGTAAAAAAGATACGTATGAAATTACTACAAAAGTAAAAAATGAATTTCCTACGTAAAAAGAATAGGGAGGAAAAAAGATTGAATACAAATTATTTGGATAATAACCATTTAGTATTGGTTGGAAAAATAACAAGCGAAAAAAGATTTAGTCATGAAATCTACGGAGAAAGTTTTTACATATTTGATTTGGAAGTACCACGTTTAAGCGAAACATTTGACATCATACCAATAACAATATCTGAAAGATTAATAAATGACGAAGAACTAAAAATAGGAAAGAAAATTATAGTAAAAGGACAATTCAGATCTTATAACAGTTATGAAAATGAAAAAAACAAATTAATTTTGACTGTATTTGCTAAAGACATCATTTTTGAAAATGACATTGAAGAAAGAGCAAAAGAAGATCAAGAAATTAATTTAGAAGTTTCAAATGAAGTAGTTTTGATTGGACATATCTGTAAAAAGCCAATATACAGAAAAACACCTTTTGGCCGTGAAATAGCAGATCTTTTACTTGCAGTAAATAGAGCATACAGTAAATCAGACTACATACCAGCAATTGCTTGGGGAAGAAATGCAAGATTTTGTGATCACTTAGAAGTTGGTGCACAAGTAAAAACTGTAGGTAGAGTTCAATCAAGAAAATATGAAAAGAAATATGAAGATGGAACAGTAGTAGAAAGAGTTGCTTATGAAGTTTCAATTTCAAGCCTTGAAGTAATAGATGAAAAAGAAGGAGAAGAAACTTTAGAAGCAGTATAAATTTGAAGATATCATCCTTGACATAAAAAACTCAGAAAAAAGCTTGAGAAAAAACTCAAGTTTTTTTCTGTTATTTTTATTCTAAATCTTTTTTAATTTTATCAATTGCAAGAGCAGATGCAAAAAATGCTGAGCAAAAAGTAAAAGAAAGCTTCATAATTTCAATTCCAACATGGTAAATGAAATTGTAATGTGAAAAAGATATGTAATAAATTAAAATAAATGTTGCTAGAATTGATACTGATAATGAAAAATATAAACCATTTTTCATTATTTTTTTTATTTTAAAATCAAAATTTTTGATAGTATGTACTAAATTTTCAATCATTAAAATTCCCCCGTTTCAGGATATTAAACTTTTCCCTTGAAATTATATTAACATAAAATCAAAGAGAAATCAAAGGTAATTTGTGGAATCACAACATAGTAAAGATAAGGATATAATATTTATTTTTGCCAAGATGCGCGTAGCGACCAACCGAAGCGCAGCGAAGGGCGCTTTTTGCAGCCTACATTTAAAATTAACAAATTTGTAGGCTGCAAACGACAAGCATCTTGAAAAAAATAAATATTATATCCTCTTAAACTATCTACAATTAATATAATTAAAAATATCTCCTAAAACTATTTGCAAAAATATAATTAAATGATATAATTTACAATGAAAATATAGACAAAAATGCAATGGAGGTAACATATGGGAAATATCGTTGTTTTAGATGAATTAACTATAAACAAAATTGCAGCAGGTGAGGTTATAGAAAGACCAGCTTCAGTAATAAAAGAGATGGTAGAGAACTCAATAGATGCAGAAGCGAAAAATATAAATGTAGAAATCAAAAATGGTGGAATATCATACATAAAAGTAACAGATGATGGCAAAGGAATTGAAAGAGATGATTTAGAGCTTTCATTTGAAAGACATGCAACAAGTAAAATAAGACAAGCTGATGATTTAAATGAAATTAAATCAATGGGGTTTAGAGGTGAAGCATTAGCAAGTATTGCAGCTATAGCAAAAGTTGAAATGAAGACGAAAACAAAAGACAGAGATACAGGATCAAGAATAGTAGTTGAAGGTGGAAATGTTCTTGAAGTAGAAGAAATAGGATGTCCAAATGGAACTTCTATTACAGTAGAAAATTTATTCTACAATACTCCTGTAAGATATAAATTTTTAAAGAAAGATTATACAGAAACAGGATATATAGAGGATGTAATAACAAGACTTGCCTTGATACATCCAGATATTTCATTTAAATTAATAAATTCAGGAAAAACAATTATACAGACTAACGGAGATGGAGATATAAAAAATGTTATATATAGCATCTATGGAAAAACAGTCGCAGCAGCCTGCTTGAATGTAAATTATGAATACGAAGGAATTAGTATAACAGGTATAGTTGGTAAACCAGAAATTGCAAGATCTAACAGAGGAAATCAAATGTTCTTTGTAAATAGAAGATACATAAAAGATAAAATACTATCAAATGCAACAGAAAAAGCATTCAAGGGAATGATTCCTATAGGAAAATTTGGATTTGTAATATTAAACATAGAAATGCCACCAAGTGTAGTAGATGTAAATGTACATCCAGCAAAACTTGAAGTTAGATTTCAAGATGAACAAAAAGTATTCAAGGCAGTGTATTATGCTATACAAGATACTTTATTAAAGGCCGAATTGATTGCAAATTCTGAAACTCCAATAACAGGAAAGCTAGAAAAGACGGAAGAAGAAGTGAATCAAGAATTTGAACAAGCTAAAACTAGCATAACTGATTTGTTTAGAAAAATCAAAAGAAATGCAGACACAGAGAAAACTTATTCTCAAGATAACATGATAGAAAATATATACAATAGTAAAATTGGAAAACTAAATCAAGAAAGTTCTTCAGAAGAAACATCTCAAGATAAAGTAGAAGAAAATGTCTTGAATCAAAAGGCATTTGGTTTAAATGAGACAGTAGATGAGAAACTTGAAAAAGAACCAGAGGAAGAAAGTCTATCTAAAGATCAAGAAAATAAAAACTCTGAAATGATAGAAAAACCAGAAAGTTCAATTAACATTGTAGAAGATGAAAAAGAAAAATACATGACAAAGACAATTAATCTTGAAGATATAGAAAAGATGAGTAAAAATGAATCAACAGAAAAACCAGCAGAAGAAGTAAAAAGCAATGATTTGAAACCAGGAAGGATATTAACAAATATCGTTCAAGAAAATATAGACAAAAATATTGATACAAATCCTGAAGCAACAGATGACATGACATTTCAAGAAAAATTCAATGATATGTATGAGCAGATTTTCGGAAAAAGTATAGAAACAAGGAAAAAAGAACTAGAAGAAGCAGAAATAAAAGAAAAACAAGATGAGAAAATAACTGCAAAAGATATAGTAGATAATAATGTAAGCATATTTGAAGAAGCTGAAGAATACCAAGGCAAAATCCCATATAAATTTATAGGTATTGCATTTGACACATACATAATACTTGAGATTGAAAAAGAATTATATATTTTAGACCAACATGCTGCACATGAAAGAATTATGTATGAGAAAGTCAAGAAAAACTATTACTCAAATCAAGAGAAAGACTCTCAACTCATGTTATTACCTGATATTATTACCTTGACACATAAGGAAATGGATATAGCAAGAGAAAATCTTGATAAATTTAGAAAAGCAGGATTTGTATTAGAGGAATTTGGAGAAAACACGATAAAATTAACAGGAGTACCAAATATATGCCTTGATTTAGATACAAAAGAGTTATTCCTTGAAACTTTAGATGAGATAAATACAGTTGCTAGAACAGCAAAACAAGAAATAGAAGAAAAGTTTATTGCAACTATTGCTTGTAAAGCAGCAGTAAAAGCAAACATGGCATTAACAGAAGAAGAAGTAACGAGCTTATTGGATCAATTATTAGAACTAAAAAATCCATTTACTTGCCCACATGGTAGACCTACTGCAATAAAACTTGGAAAATCAGATATCGAGAAAAAATTTGCTCGTAGAAAATAGAATGTAAGGAGAAAATAATGAATATTATAACAATTGCAAAAAGTATTGCATTTGCAATATTTGTAATAGCTTGTATTGCGATATATCACAATACAAATTCCTTCAAACCAAAGGAAAGAATCATCTATATAGCTATTCGGTATGCTAATTATGTATTTCATAACAAGTATAATTTGTTCTATACAATCAAGTGGATTAGAGACAGAAAATCAAGAAGCATTAAAACAGACAGTTAATGTTATAAAACTAATATTTACTCCGACAAATGCTATAATGTTTCTTACAGTTTTAGGAAATACATTTGGAAAACTAAAAGACAAAGTAATAGAAGAGGACAAAGCTAAAAAAAGATTATTATTTATTTTAATTGCGTTTGTGGTAATATTAATTTTTGAATCAAGCTACATTAAAAACTTTATAACAGGAGTACTTAGAATATAGAAAGGGAATACAGATGGACAAGCCAAAAGTTATAGTAATATGTGGACCAACAGCTTCACGGAAAAACGGGCATATCAATAGACCTTGCTAAAAAGATAGATGGTGAAATAGTTTCAGCAGATTCCATGCAAATATATAAATATATGGATATAGGAAGTGCAAAACCAAGCAAAGAAGAAATGGATGGTATACCACATTATATGTTAGACTTTGTAGAACCAGATACAAGATATAGTGTTGCAGATTATAAAAAAGAAGCAATCAAGTACATAAAAGATATTATACAAAGAGGAAAAATGCCTATAGTTGTTGGCGGTACAGGATTATATATAAATTCTCTAATATATGGAATAGATTATCAAGATACAAAAATAAATCAAGAATACAGAGAATTATTAGAAAAACAATCAAAAGAGGAAGGATTGGATAGTCTCTATGAACAAGCCTGCAGAATAGATGCAGAGGCAATGAAAAATATAAGTAAAAATGATAAAAAAAGAATAATAAGAGTTCTTGAGATATATAAACAAACAGGAAAAACAAAAACGGAATTAGATAAAAAGTCAAGAGAGAATGAAAATGAATTTGACTTTAAAGTTTTTATCACAAATATGGAAAGAAATAAACTATACGAAAAAATAAATAAAAGAGTAGATATGATGGTAGAAGATGGATTAATCCAGGAAGTAAAAAATCTACTTGATAAATATAAAAAATATCCAACATCAATGCAAGCAATCGGCTATAAGGAAACAAAACTATATTTAGATGGAACTATTACAAAAGAAGAAATGCTTGAAAAAATCAAGATGGAAACTAGAAGATATGCCAAAAGACAACTTACGTGGTTTAAAAGAATTGATGATGCTATATGGTTAGATATGGAAAGACCAACAGAAGAAAATATAAATAAAATATTGGAGGTAGTCTAAGCAAAATGGCTAATAAGCGTAAAAATTCTAAAGTAAAAAGAAAAATACTTATAATTATTACAGCTATTCTAGTAGCTATTATTCCATTATGCTTTATGTATAGTCTAATCATTCTAATAATACAACCTGCAGATATATTTATTGTAGAAAATCGGAAAGATATATCAAGAAGAAATGGCAGAGGGATATGTTATAAGAGAAGAAACAGTTCTAGCAGGACAAAATTATAAAAATGGGTTAGTAGAGATCAAGACAGAAGGAGAAAAAGTTGCAAAAGATGATAATGTATTTAGATATTATAGCAATAATGAATCTTCACTTGCAACTAAGATTCAAGAACTTGATAAACAAATTCAAGAGGCATTAGATGGGCAGACAGATGTATATTCAGCAGACATACAATTACTTGATAAGCAAATAAAAGAATACATAAGTAAAATAGAATTTACAAATAACATAATACAAATAAAAGAATACAAAGAAATGATATCAGATTTATTAATAAGAAAAGCTAAAATTGCTGGAGAATTAAGCCCATCTGGTTCATACATAAGCAGTTTAATAGAAAAAAGAAGAGGATATGAAGAAGAATTAAATAATGGACAAGAATATATAAAAGCCACAACAAGTGGAACTGTATCATACAAAATAGATGGGTTAGAGGATATATTAACTCCAAACAATTTTGACAATATAAATAAAAAACTATTAAATGACTATAATTTAAAAACTGGTCAAATGATAGCAAACAGCAAAGAAAAAGGAAAGATAGTAAATAACTATCAATGCTATATAGTAGTATTTTTAGATTCTGATGAAGCAAATGATTCAAAAATAAATGATACAGTTACTCTTAGAATGGCTGATACAACTGAAGTAAGCGCAAAAATTGTATACAAGAGAGAAGACAGCGGAAAAAACATGATAATCTTTCAACTTGACAAATATGTTGAAGATTTAATCGCATATAGAAAAATTTCTTTAGATGTGATCTGGTGGAGTGAGCAGGGATTGAAGATTCCAAATTTAGCAATATCAGAGGAAAACGGAATAAAATATGTAACAAGAAATAGAGCAGGATACACAGATAAAATATTTATAAAAATAAAAATGCAAAATAAAAAATATTCAATAATTGAAAATTATACAACAAATGAATTGCTAGAATTAGGATATACACAATCGGAAATATCGTCAATGAAGAGCATAAGCTTATATGATGAGATTGCAATTACAGAGGAAAAATAATGTTACAAAAATATTACAGAAACATTAAATTTGAGTTACAAGCAAAAAAAGTATTGACAAATTTTAATAAAAGTAAGATACTAAATGTAGAAAAAATCACAAAGGAAAAAATAGGAGGGTTATATAAATGGCTAGTAGTAATTTAATGGATAAGGTATGGGGATTTTTTGGAATAGAGCCAGAAGAAGATGAAGATGAAGTAGATACAGTAGATGAATATGAAGAGGAAGAAGAAGAGGAAGAAGAAAGAAAGTTATTTGGAAGAAAAAATAAAGTGGTAAATATGCCACAAGCAAATCAAATCAAGATGGTAATCTCACAGCCAACAACTTTCGAACAGTCAGAAGAAATCTGTCAGTACTTGAAAGAAAGAAAATCTTGCATAGTAAATCTTGAATATGTAAATAAAGATGTAGCAAGAAGAATAGTAGACTTCGTAAGCGGTGGAGTTTATGCTTTAAATGGCCATATACAAAAGATATCTAATTCAATATTTTTAATAGCGCCAGCAAATTACGATATAGCTAATGAAATGGGTAGAGAAGAAGTAAAGAATAAACTTTCAGTATCTTGGCTAAAATAAGATATATAAATAATTTAGAGGGCGAAATTAATTAAAGTTTCGCCCTTTGATTTATATAATAAATGCAAGGCGAGAAATTGCCAGAAGGGAGTCAAAATTATGATTACACCATTAGACATAGAAAATAAAAAATTTTCAAAAAGAGCAATTAATGGTTATAATACAGAAGAAGTAGATGATTTTTTAGATGAACTAACTATAGCATATGAAAAAATATATAAAGAAGCAGCAGATTCTAAGCAAATAATAGAAGGATTAAATGCCGATCTTGCAAAATACAAATCAATGGAATCAACTTTACAAAATACGCTAGTAATGGCACAATCAACAGCAGAAGATGTAAAAAATGTTGCAAAACAGCAAGCAGATGTAATAATAAGTGAAGCACAAGCCACAGCAAAAGAAGAACTTAGTAAATTAGACTCTGAAATTAAATTAAAAGAAAAGGAATTAGAAGATTTACAAAAACAATTTGATATATACAAAGCAAAAATGGAATCATTATTGATTTCACAATTAGAATTGTTAAAAGATTCTCTAAAAGATTAAAGAAAGATAATGGCATTCATAATCATGTGCTTGATTGTAAATGTCATTATTTTTTGTATTAATTGCAGATTTTATATCAAGTTGTGCCAAATATATCTCTTGTAAAAATACAAGTAGATATATTTTTTTATTCTAACATCTTTTAAAACCCTAAAAAATATAGTATAATATATAACGTAAATGAGGTAGCAAAGTTGAACGAGATCACAAAAAAGCTTTTAGAAGAAAAGGCTATGGAAAAATATTTAGAAAAATTGAAAATAAGTCCAATAACAATATTGGGCTTATCTGACGTGGCAAAAAGCTATATACCAATTGTTATAGAAGCACAAAGAAAAAAACAAATATACTTGATTACATATAACGAAATTCAGGCACAAAGAATATACAGAGATATAAAATATATAAATGAAAAAACAATATATATGCCTAAAAAGGATATAATAACCTACAAATATGATGCACAAAATATGGATTTACTATATTCAAGAATGGAAAATCTGATAAAAATATATCAAGGAGAAGCAAAAATAATTATTTCAAGTATAGAAGCTTTAATGCAGCCAGTAATTTCAAAAGATAATCTTGAAAATAATATTTTAATGTTTGAATTATCAAAAGAATACAATATCGAAAAAATAAAAGAAAAATTAGTACAAATGGGATACGAAAGATTTGATCTAGTAGAAGCTAAGGGAACATTCAGCATAAGAGGAGATATATTAGATGTTGCAATAGATAATAAAAAAGGTGTTAGAATAGAATTTTTTGGAGATGAAGTAGACCAAATCAGATATTTCGAAATATCAAGTCAACGATCAACAGAAAATGTAAAAAAGATAGAAATATACCCAATGACAGAAGAAATCGTTGATGAGCCAAACGGAAACATACTTGAGTATCTACAGAATAATTCTACCGTTATATTTGATGAAAAAAACAAGATTGAATCAAGTTCAGATAATATATTGAAAAATAATGAACTAGCAATAAAAGATTTAATAGAGAGAAATAAGGAAGTTCCATATATACTTGCAAATATGTATGACATAGAACAAGTTTTAAAGTTAGCTACAAAATTTAAATCAGTAGAATTAGAATCACAGGATATAGATTCTGCCGGGCAAAATACAATAGCATTTGAACACCAAGAAATACAGACTTTAGATAATTTATTTTTAGAATTAACAAAACAAAATAGAGAAGAAAAAGAATATAAACCTAGAAGAAGGACATCAAACGATTTCAAGGAAGGAGAAAAAATCGGGCTTGATGATCTAAAAATCGGTGATTACGTAGTTCATAGAACAATCGGAATAGGCCAATATCTTGGAGTAAACACAATAAAAGCAGGTGGAGTTGTCAAAGATTACATCAAAATAAAATACAGAGGAGACGACACTTTATATATCCCAACAAATTCCTTAGACAATGTTAGAAAATACGTAGGAGGAGGAGAAAAAGCTCCAAAGTTAAACAAGCTAGGATCAAAAGAATGGGAGAATACTAAAAATAAAGTAAAATCAAATTTAAGAGAAGTAGCCAGAAACCTAATAGAGCTATATGCGACTAGACAAAACATAAAAGGATTTGCATTTGATCAAGATACGCCTTGGCAAAAAGAATTTGAAGACACTTTCCCATATCAAGAAACAGAAGACCAATCAAGATGTATTCAAGAAGTAAAAGAAGATATGGAAAAACCAAAACCAATGGACAGACTTCTTTGTCGGAGATGTGGGCTATCGGAAAAACAGAAGTAGCAATAAGAGCTGCATTCAAAGCTTGTATGAATGCAAAACAAGTAGCATACCTAGTACCAACAACAATACTTGCTAATCAACAATATGAAACATTCAAAGAAAGAATGGAAAAATTTGCAATAAAAGTAGAACTATTAACCAGATTCAGAACAAAAAAAGAACAACAAAATATTATAAAGAAATTGAAATTAGGGGAAATAGATATTGTAATTGGAACACACAGGTTACTCAGTCAAGATGTAGAGTTTAAAGATCTAGGATTTTTGATAATTGACGAGGAACATAGATTTGGAGTCAAGGATAAAGAAAAAATCAAAGAAATCAAGTCAAACATAGATGTATTAACAATGACAGCAACTCCTATACCTAGAACACTACATATGTCAATAGTTGGTGTAAGAGACATGTCAGTTATATATGAACCACCACAAGATAGAAAGCCAGTTAAAACTTATGTATTAGAGTATGATCAAGAAGTTATAAAAACAGCAATAATAAAAGAACTTGAAAGAAAAGGCCAAGTGTTTTACCTATACAATAAAGTAAACGGAATAGAAAAGAAAGCAGCTGAAGTACAAAATCTAGTACCAGAAGCAAAAGTTGCTTATGCTCATGGACAGATGTCAGGTCAAGAACTTGAAGATATAATGATGGACTTCATTGACAAAAAAATTGATGTAATAGTGTGTACGACAATCTTAGAATCAGGAATAGACATACCAAATGCTAACACAATAATTATAGAAAATGCAGATAGACTAGGACTAGCACAACTATATCAAATAAGAGGTAGAGTAGGAAGAAGTAATAAAGAAAGTTACGCTTATATAACATACAAAAGAGATAAACTTTTAAGTGAAGTGGCAGATAAAAGATTAAAAGCAATAAAAGATTTTACAGAATTCGGTTCGGGATTTAAAGTAGCAATGCGTGATTTGGAAATAAGAGGAGCTGGAAGTTTAATTGGAGAATTCCAGCATGGACATATGGAACAAGTTGGATATGACATGTATTGCAAATTGCTTGATGAAGTAATGAAAGAAATTCAAGGTAAAAAGATAAAAGAACCTCATGATCAAGATGTACAAATAGATTTAAACATATCAAGCTATATACCAGAAGAATACATTGAAAATAACAATATAAAATTAAGTATATATCAAGATATAGCATTATGCAGAAATGAAAAAGAACTATTAGATATAACTGATGAAATAATAGATAGATTTGGAAATATACCACAAGAAGTAGAAAATCTGATAGAGATAACAAGAATAAAAAATATGTCAAGAACAAAAAAGATAAACAAAATTGCACAAAAGGGAAGTAGTATCGTATTCTATTTCTGGGGAAATGAATTTAATATGGATTCAGTTTCAAAGCTTATCGAAAAATTTAAAAATAATATAAAATTTTCACCATCAGCACTTCCATATATTACCTATAAAATAGATTTGAATAAATCTGTATTTAGTCAAATAAAAGAATTTTTAGAAATAATATAAAAATCAAATAAAAAATTACAAAAAAACAAATAATAAAGTACAAAGAAAGGAGCACGCAGAATAAAAATGCAAGTAATAACAAGTAAAGATAATGAAATAATAAAAAGCATTAGAAAATTAAAAGAAAAGAAATACAGAGATATTTCAAACGAATACATCATAGAAGGAATAAAACTTATAGAAGAAGCAATAGAAGAAAATGTAAACATCAAGACAATAGTTGTATGTGAAGAATGTCTTGAAAATGATTGTATAGATGATAAACTTTTATATAAAATTGCAAAATATGACTGCATATATGTAACTGAAAAAATTTTTGGAATATTGACAGATGTAGTAAATCCACAAGGATTACTTGCAGTGATAGAAAAGGAGAGCAGTGAAGACAAAATAGATTTTTCAGAAGATATAATAGTTGTGTTAGATGGAATACAAGACCCAGGAAACCTAGGCACCATACTAAGAACAGTAGATAGTGTCCGGATTAAGCCAAATAGTCTTATCAAAAACAAGTGTAGATGCGTATAATCCAAAGGTCGTACGTTCTACAATGGGAGCAATTTTCAGAGTAAAAATCATTGAATCTGAGGATTTAATTCAAACTCTTAAAAATATGAAAAAACACAAATTTAAAGTAGTTGCAACTTCTCTTTCAGGGACTGAAAATATATACGAGATGGATTATAATAAAAAAGTTATTGTAATAGGAAATGAGGCTAAAGGAGTATCTAAAGAAATACTAGATATTGCAGATACAAAAACTAAAATACCAATGCTAGGTAAGACAGAAAGTTTGAATGCGTCAGTTGCAACAGGAGTAATGCTATACGAATATGTAAGAAGAAAAATAAATAAATAAAAAGACTTTTTATAGCACAGAAATTATATATTTTCTGTGCTTTTTTGCATAACAAAAAAGCAGTAAAATATTTACTGCTTTTTGACTTTTGATAAACTTAGATATTTTTGATTTAAAATAAAATTTAAACTTTTTCTCTCAAAGCTCTTTCAATTTTCTTTTGAGCATCTTTCTTTGCTTCTTCACGTCGCTTATCGTAAAGCTTTTTACCTCTACCTATACCAAGTTCAATTTTTACAAAATTTCTTTTAAAATATAAACTAATTGGGACTAAAGAATATCCCTTTTGCTGAATCATTCCGAATAAGCTTATTAATTTCTCTACGGTTTAAAAGTAGTTTTCGTGTACGAAGAGGATCTTTATTTTGGATATTTCCTTGTTCATAAGGACTTATATGAATATTATAAACAAAAGCCTCACCATTTTTGATGATAGCATAACTATCTTTTAAATTAACTTTTCCATTTCGTATAGATTTAATTTCTGTTCCAGTCAAAACAATACCGGGCTTCTACAGTATCAATAATTTCATAATTGTGTCTTGCAACTGGATTCTTGAAAGATAAGTTTGACATATTATATCCTCCTCAAACTCATTATAGCACTGAGAACGGAATATGTAAAGAATTGACTCCAAAATTCACTCATTTCACCATATTTCATAATATATTAATATGGAGGAATGAATATGGCAAAAATTTTAGTTTATAATAATGATAATAATAGAATGGAAACATACTATAGAGGCGAAGCGGAAGCAATGCCATATAACGCAGGTAGAACGCTTACAGTTAGAGAATTTAGAGGATCAAGCAAAAGTCCAACTTTATGGACGAGTAAGAGAACAATGCAATCTTGGAATACGCAAAGATATATTTGGGGAGGACCAATTCCAGTAGGCTTTGCATTTAAAAGGCCATGGGAAGGAGGACACTCAAACCAAAGTCAACATTATGCTGGAGTAGCATTTGATGTTGCACAAACTTTTACAAATGATAAAAGGACTCAATTGAGAAATAGTGCAAAAAGCTCTGGAGTCTGGAGTTATGTAGAACCTGTATCGCTTACACCAACTTGGGTACACTTTGATAAAAGAGCACTTTCATCAGCTTGTTCAAGTGGTGGATTCCCTCAGGTAAAAAGAGGAAGTGTAGGTATGTATACACTAATTGCACAAGATGATTTAAATACTCTAGGATATACAACTCGGTGGATTAGATCGGAATATTTGGAGCTAGAACAGAGGAAGCTGTTAAAAAATACCAGAGAAGTCGTGGACTTGCAGTAGATGGAATTATTGGATGCAATACTTGGAGATCGCTTCAAGAAAACGTAGTTGGAACAGGCAGAACCTCCACAACAATAGACTAGTATTTTGAAATAATTAAAACCCCTAAATCTCTGCATTTTTTGTAAGTATTATTATGTATTTTATAAATTTCAAGCTTTCTTGAAAAAATATTTTGTTAATTAATTGACATTAACAAAAAAATACTATAAAATATTATATATTAACGATAGATAAAAGACGGAGGTTCTTATGAGAAAAATTTTAATATTTTCAATAATTTTATTTATAGTTTTATGCTGTTGTAACACATTAGTCAAGGGAGCAAATATTTCAATGGATCTTGATGCAAACCAACAATCTGTGCCTCAGCAAAATCAAAACGATATTGAAAATGAAACAGATGATTTTGATAATGACTCTACTGTATATGGAACAGAAAACGAAAATGATCAAAGTTTTACAGATACAAGTATAGATGCACCACTAACTGTAGGAACAAGTGCTGCACTTAGTTCATCTGATTTAGCTTTGTCAAATATATTGAATATAATTTTAATTGTGTTAGGAATACTTTTAGTATTGCTTGCAATTGCAATTTTGATTCGCCTTCATTAAAGTTAAATTTTTATATTTTTGCACTAAAATGGAAAAAACCATTTTAGTGCTTTTCTTTTTTTATTCCGTTTTTTACATGAATATTTTTGCTTTTTTTAAGCACAATATATATAGTTTACACAAACTTTTTAATTTTTTGAAGGAGGAATTTATAATGATCAAGAAATCTTTAATTATAACATCTATATTTTGTTTAATTGTTCTTCTATCAAGCAATGTTTTTGGTGCAAATCTTATGAATGATGCAAAAAATGGATTACAAAACATGGGAAATGGCATAAAAAATGTAGTACAAGATGTTACAAACTCTGCAAGAGATGTTAAAGATGATATGACAAATACAGAAAATAACGCTGAAAATAGAGCAGATAGAAATACAATGGATATGGGAACAAGAACAGATGGAGAATATACTGCTACAAGAACTGATTCTACAACAACAGGATATACAACAAATAACGCTACAGTTTGGATAATTCTTGCTATCGCTGGTGCAATAATCGTTGGATTAGTTTGGTACTATGCAATGCAAACTGAAAATAGGAATAATGATCATCAATAATGGATGATTTAATAAGTTTGTATAAAATTTACTAATAATGAGGGTTCCTTGAATAGGATACCCTCACTTAGTTTGCATGCGTAGTTAAATTAAAAACAAGAAAACTTTTATAAAAAGCAAAAAAAGTGTTGTGCATTTTTAGATTTTAAATTATAATAATAGGGTAATTTTGATGTCGCATTTGGAGGAATTATAATGTTTAGAAAAATAAAAGAAGAATGTGGAATTTTTGGTGTCTATTCAAAAGAATCAAAAGACCAATTAGCATATATGATAGATGTAGGACTATCAGCACTTCAGCATAGAGGAGAAGAAAGCTGTGGAATTGCAATAAATTGTGATGGATTAATAACTTACAGAAAAGATTTAGGATTAGTAGCAAAAGTATTTTCCAAGCATGTCTTAGAAGAACTTCCAGAAGGAAAAATGGGAATTGGACATGTTAGATATTCTACAACAGGAAAAGCTAGAAAAGAGAATGCACAACCAATGGTAATAAGACATAAAAAAGGAAATCTAGCAGTTGTACATAATGGAAATATCATAAATGCACAAGAACTTAGAGAAGAACTAGAAGAAAAAGGAGCAATATTTACGACAACAACAGACACAGAAATAATTTGTCATATTATTGTTCAAGAGAGGCTAAAATCAAATTCCATAGAAGAAGCCGTAGAAAAAGCAATGAAACGTTTGAAAGGTTCTTATTCTTTATTAATAATGACATCAACAAAATTACTTGCAGTAAGAGATCCACAAGGATTCAGACCATTATGTATTGGAAAGACAGAAAATAGAACAGTATTTGCATCAGAAAGTTGTGCTTTAGATATTACTGGAGCAAAGTTTGAAAGAGATGTAAAACCTGGGGAAATAGTAATTGTAAAAAATAACCAGATAGAATCAAAACAAACAAATGAAAATGCACCAAAAGGATTTTGCTCATTTGAATATATATATTTTGCAAGACCAGATTCCATAATAGATGGAATAAGCATACATAAATTTAGAGAAGATGCAGGAAGATTCTTGGCAAAACAAGCACCAGTAAACGCGGATATTGTTGCGGGAGTGCCAGACTCTGGACTAGATGCAGCATTAGGATATTCTAAGGAATCAGGTGTTCACTATGATATAATTTTCACAAAAAGTAAATACATAGGAAGAACATTCATACAGAATGCACAAGAAAAAAGAAATGAATTAGTTGGCCTAAAATTAAATCCTATAAAAGAATCTGTTCAAGGAAAGAAAATTATACTTATTGATGATTCTATTGTAAGAGGAACAACAATAAAAAATATAATAGCAGTTCTTAGAAAAGCAGGTGCAAAAGAAGTTCATTTAAGAATTGCATCTCCAGCTTTTGTAGACGCATGTTATTTTGGAACAGATATAGATAATAAAGAAGATTTAATAACATACAATAGGACAACCGAAGATGTAAGAAAAATAATTGGAGCAGATAGCCTTGAATATTTAAGCCTTGACAGTTTGAAAGCAATAACAAAGAATTGTAAAATACCAAATCTATGTGTAGGATGCTTTACAGGTAAATATCCAATAGATGTTCCAGATAATATACGAAAAGATACATTTGAAGAAATAAAATTATAGTAATTCAAGATAAATATTATTTTCATTCTTGAGAGTGCTAGAATAACCTATTTTAAATTTGCTTTTTTTATGAAAATACTTGTTTTTTTCGCCAAAATGTGTCATAATATATATGTATAATTATGTGATATTAAAGAAAGCCTAAATAAAAAAGAAAGTGGTGGATATTTTGAAGTATGTCGACAAATTACTAAAGATATTAAAAACAGATAGAAACACATTTTTTACATACATATTTACATTAGCTACAATTTATATTGCAGTAGATAGAATTGTAGAAATGTTAATCATGATGTTTACAGGTATTTCTGTTTCATATTGGGGACCTATAACATACACATTGGCATTGGCATGTCCAGTATTGGCATTTTTGTTTTCAGGAAATTCAAAATATGCTGAATCAGGAAAGTTCAAATTGATGATTATGTATGCGTATGCAATATCAATATACATAATAGCGATTTCAATGATAACGCAATGGATAAATGCAGGATTGTGGATGTTTTTATTCTCTGTTCCAAATTATGTAGAAGTGGTTACAAAATTTACAAGCGTTATAAAACCAGCATTTCAAGCAATTGCAATTTATATTCCACTTACTACTTTCTTCTCAATATTCTGGTGGTGTTATGCAGGAGTTGCAGATACAAGATTAATCAGAGAATCAATTTGGGATTATACAGGAATAGATTTATCAAAGAAAACAACTCCATCAGGTGCCTACAGTTTTGAAAACGTAATATCAATAGATAAAGAAACCGGAAAAACAGTTAAAGTATATGACAATAGAAGAGCAGACCCAATGCTTGTATGTGGACCATCAGGAATGGGAAAAACAGCACTATTGCTTGAACCAATGATGGCTCGTGATATAGAGAAAAAATACTTCTTTAAAGAAGCAGCAAAAGAAATGGGATTTACTGCACTTAAAACAGGACTTGCAACTTTGAATTGTCCTTATACAAATGACTATATAAATGAAAACTTTAATTTAAATATGCTTGAACCATTACCAGGAAAAGAAAAACTATATAAAGCTTATTTAAGCAAAATGATATATTCAGATAGTCCAAAAATAATATATAAAGATTTGGGACTAACTTTCATGTCGCCTGACTATGAATCAACAAATAGAATGATAGAAGTAGTTAAAAACTTTAATCTAAAATTCAATATAGTAGATCCTAATAATCCAAATTCAATAGGAATAAATCCATTCTCATATGGAGCACCAGGCGAAATTGCTGCAGTTATATCTTCTATATTATCTGCAATGTATAGTGCATCACGACCAGCAGAAGATGAAATCTTTTTCCAAAATTCAGCAGCACAAGCTGTAGAAAATTTAACAATAATCTTGGCTGAGATGTATCCTAGATTAAACAATGGATTACTTCCAAATCTTGAAGATATGTTAAATATGTTAAATGATTTTGATTTAGTAGTAGATATGTGCAAAAAGATAGAAGAAGATCCAGAACTTTATCAAACATATAAATTACAAATTGGTTATTTCAAAAAGAATTTCTATCCAGATGGAATAATGAGAAAAGAAACAGAAAAATATGTACATACAGCAATTACAAAATTAGATGCTTTATTAAGAGTACCTGGATTAAACAATGTCTTATGCAATAGAACAAATAATATAAACTTTGACAAAGTATTAGAAAATGGAGAGGTTACTATAATTTGTACAAGAAGAGGAGATTTAGGCCCAGTACTTCAAACAGCATTTGGATTATTCTTTATAATGGCAATGCAACGTTCAGTTTTGAAAAGACCTGGAAGTGAAAGTACAAGAATACCACACTTACTATATATAGACGAATTCCCGGATTTCTTGTGCGGAGCTACACTTGGATTATTTACACTATATAGAAAGTATAAAGTTGGAACAATAATAACAGCACAAAACCTTGAACAATTAAATGCAACATCAACATCAAGAAGAACAATACTTTCTAACTGTACTGCAAAAATAGTATTTGGAAATCTTACACCAGAAGAAAACGAATTCTGGTCACAAGAATTTGGTGATAAGAGAGAGTGGCTATATACTCAGAATATGTCTATAAAACCAGAAGGAAAAGGAAAACAATTCTTGACAGGAGAATCTTCACCAAGCAGTGTTTCTTATGGAGATTACAATGGAGTTAAATGGGGCTGGAAGAAGAACTTTGAACTTGGAAAAATCCAAGCACTTAAATTCAAAAACTGTGCATTCAAATATAAAGATGATAAAGGAAAGAGCTTTGTTGGAGTTGCAAAATTAGACTTTATGGATTCAAAATATAAAGAAGAACACAAACCTAAGAAATTTGACTTCGCAAAATATCAAACAGGAATCTTGAATGAAACAGAAGCAGAACCAACATTAAAAAGAAAAGGATTTGATCCAAAGAGAGTAGATTTTGATTCCTTCTCGGATGATCAAGAAATTGATCCAGTACAAACAGATGTAACTGATGCAGACTTCTTATTCAACAATGAAGACGCAATAATATATAATATCAAAAAAGATTCTGATAAATAAATAAGAAATACTCAAGATTTCAAGTCTTGAGTATTTTTATGATTAAAAATATTATAATTTAGATTCAAATATTTTGCTAAATTAATTGTTACTATTCACAGCCAAATTTTACATTTATATTACAAATTAGAAAAATTGCTTGACTAAAGTAAAAAAGTAATATACAATAAAATTGAATTAGTTTTATCTCAAGGGGAATATAAAATTTTGGAGGAAAACGAAAGATGAAAAAACGCTGGAACGCTAGAGGCTCTACACACACACACACACACACACACACACACAAGGCATATTAATAGAAATAGGTAATATAAGGACACACAGGACTTATACTTTTTAGAGTATGAGTTTTGTGTGTATTTTTGTTATATAAAAACATAAATTGTAATCAAATTATTTTTAATTTGATTACAAATAAGAAATTATAGGAAAGGAGAACAAATGAGAAAAGAAGGAGGAATCACTCTAATTGCACTAATCATCACAGTCATTATTCTAATCATTTTGACAGGGATAACAATAAGTAATGTTACCAAATCAAATTTATTTGGATTAGCGAAGAGTGCAGTAGATAACTATATAAAAGCGGGAGAAGAAGAACAAGAAGCATTAAATAAAATAATGAAATACCTAAAAAAAGATAAAGATGAGGAATCAAAGCCAAAATTACCAGACGTAGACACGACTACTACCATAACACGTGTGACTGACTATTTTCAAAACACATACTTAGAAGAAAATCCAGAAGATAATGTATATATCAAGTCATCTGAAGATGGAAATACATTCAATGATGATATTTTTACAGTAAATAATTATAAAGTAGTAGAAATATATTCAGACGAATACAATCACATGCCACGAGGATATTTTGCAGATGAGAATAATAGAACTGAATCTCTGACATATGAATTTGATGTAGCATGTCAAAAGTTTGAAATTGTAGGATGTGGAGGATTTAGACTATCAGTATGGAATGAAAGCAAAGACAAATGGAAATATGTAAAATCATCAATTGGAATCACGGACGAAGGATGGGCATGGTATTTAGTAACATTTCCAGATGCAACAAAAAGAACAGTAAGAATAGAAGCATTCAACTGTTTTGTTGGGTTAGCAGTCAAGAAAGAAGATGAAAACAAAGTAACAAAAACGACAAGACAACCTGGAAAGAGAGTACTATTTGTAGGAAATAGTTGGACAAATGCAACATTGGGAACAGCAGTAGAAGGTAGAAGATCAAGATTGTATGACTCCTATGTAAATGTTTTATCAGATGCGCTAGGTTTTGAATGTATAAATAATGGAGTAGGAGGAACTGGCTATAGTGTACCTATTAATGGCGACGAAAATATATGGAAGGCAATCTGGTATCAGAATAGAATAAAATATATGGTGGAAAAAGGATTAACCCCAGATATAATAATCGTTGGTGGAGCAGGTAATGATATATTTTCAAGAGCAGCTGAACCAGAAAGAGTTGCAGCTGAAGCTCAGAATTGTATAAATGAAGTAAAAGAATTAAACAAAAACAATAATACGGATATAAAATTGATTATGATTGGAGTAGAAAAAGTTGCGGGAGGATTAAGAGAAGAATTTAATAAAAATGCTGAAACAATGAATGATGCAATAAAAAAAGTAGCATTAGAGAATCAAATACCATTTATCGATTTTATAACAAACACATCAATTGCAAGTGATGGAAGAACTATAACAAAAGGTGCAACACCATTTGTATTGGCTGAATATATTGGAGCAGATAATTTGCATCCAACACTGGAAGGCCATCAGAAAATAGGCTTAAGGTTAGCGGAAGAAGTACAAGCCATACTAAAATATGAAAAATGGTAAATATAAAAAGGTCAAATGTATTTGTATATAAAAAAATATAAATAAAAATGAGAGCGCCGTGGATAATCCTTGGCGCTTTTGACAATAATTTCTCTATTTTTTACTTGAATATATTGAAAAAAAATTATAGTTATGATATAAATTTAAATAGAAATATTATACATATAGAAAGATAGTTTATGAAAAATATTAAAGATTACAATATAACAGAATTAAAACAAGAACTTGAAAAGCTTGGGGAAAAACCATATAGAGCAGATCAAATATTCAAATGGCTATACAAGAAAAATGTAACAAGCTTTGATGAAATGACAGATTTATCATTAGAATCAAGGGAAAAATTAAAAAAAGAGTATAGTATTGGCATATTTAAAATATTGGAAAAGCAGATTTCAAAAGATGGAACTGTAAAATATCTATTTGATATACTTGATGGAAATGCGATAGAGACAGTCGTCATGGAATACAAATATGGAAAAACTATATGTGTATCTTCACAAGTTGGTTGCAAGATGGGATGTAAATTTTGTGCTTCAACTGGTATAGAGTTTGCGAGAAATTTAAGCTCTGGTGAAATTGTTGAAGAACTTCTAGCAGTAGAGCGAGACTTGAATATCAAGGTGTCAAATATAGTATTCATGGGAATAGGCGAACCACTTGACAATTTTGACAATGTAATGAGAGCAATCGAAATTATAAATTATCCTAAAGGCTTAGGGATTGGAGCAAGACATATAAGTATATCAACATCTGGAATTGTTCCAAAAATATATGAAATTGCAGATAGAGATCTACAATGTACGCTTTCTGTATCTTTACATTCAGCAAATAACGAAAAAAGAAGTAGTATGATGCCGATAAATAATAAATACAATATAGAAGAACTCATGAAAGCTTGTAGATATTATATAGAAAAAACAAATAAAAGAATTTCTTTTGAATATGCACTTGCAAAAGATAATAATGACAATAGAGAAAATGCTGAGGAATTGGTACAGCTATTAAAAGGAATGCTATGTCATGTTAATCTTATACCAATAAACAAAATAGAAGGTGGTAAATATTCAAAAAGCAGTAATAAAAATATACTTGAATTTAGAGATTATTTAAATAAAAATGGAATTACAGCAACAATCAGAAGAGAACTTGGCTCTGACATAGATGCAGCATGTCGGACAACTAAGAAGAAAAAGAGGTGAAAGAAGTTAAAATGAAAGTTTTAGCAAAATCAGATAAAGGCAAAATAAGAGACCAAAATGAAGACTATTATTATATATCTGATCAAGATAAAAGCCCAGGAATATATATGCTAGCAGATGGAATGGGAGGCTACGAAGGAGGAGAAATAGCGAGTAGACTTGCAATAGATGCTGCAGTAAGGTATATAGGAAATCATTTTGACATAATAGAACACACCAGAGAAAAAATTATGGAATTAGTAAAAGAAGCAATGAATTATGCAAATGAAATAGTATTTGAAGTAGCAAAAAATTCAGAAGAATTACAAAGTATGGGTACTACTTTGGAGATTTGCTTAATATATAATAATAGAGCATATATTGGACATATTGGTGATAGTAGAATTTATAGAATCAGAGATAAATTCATGAGAAAATTAACAACAGATCATAGCTATGTAGAACAATTAGTAAAAGATGGGACAATAACAGCGGAAGAAGCAAAAAATCATCCTAAAAAGAATATGCTCATGAAAGCTTTAGGCTGTGCAGAATCACTTGAACCAGATGTAATGGTAAAGAACTTTCAGCCAGGCGATATAATTGTTATGACTTCAGATGGACTTACAAATATGGTTGAAGATAGTAAAATATATGAAACAGTAAAAAATAATTTTGACATCAGTGATGAAATACTTATTAATATGGCAAATAATGCCGGCGGTATAGACAACATAACAGTTGTCATTATAAAAAACTAGGGGAGTGAAAATAAGATGAACTTAGAAGGAAGATTATTAGGAAATAGGTATGAAATAGTAGAAAAAATACGGTGTTGGAGGAATGGCAACAGTATACAAAGCAAAATGTCATGTATTAAACAGATATGTAGCTGTAAAAGTATTAAAAGATGAATTTACCACAGACGAAGAATTTATAAAAAGATTTAATACCGAAGCACAGGCAGTTGCAAGTCTAACCCATCCAAATATTGTATCCGTATATGATGTAGGCAATGAAGGCGATTTATACTATATAGTAATGGAACTAATACAAGGTAAAACATTAAAAGAAATAATCGTATCAGATGGAGCACTAAGTTGGAAATGGAGTGTAAACGTTGCAATACAAATCGCATCTGCATTAGAAACTGCCCATAAAAACAATATAATTCACAGAGATATAAAACCTCATAATATAATAATTACAGAAGATGGAATTGCAAAGGTAACAGACTTTGGAATTGCAAAATCTGTATCAAATTCCACAATTACAGCATTTGGTACAACATTAGGATCTGTACATTATTTCTCACCAGAACATGCAAGAGGAGGATTTACTGATGCAAAATCAGATCTATACTCATTGGGTGTAGTGCTATATGAAATGTTAACTGGAAAAGTTCCATTTGATGCAGACACTCCTGTATCAGTTGCATTAAAACATATGCAAGAAACTCCAGTAGAGCCAATAAATATAAACCCAAGTATACCAATGGCAGTAAATAAAATAGTTATGAAAGCCATGAGAAAAGATCCAGCACTTAGATATCAAACAGCAACAGAAATGCTAAAAGATTTAACACTATCATTAAAAAATCCAGATGGAGATTTCATTTCAAGTGCAAATAAAGAAAATGATTTCCCAACTCAAGTTGTACCTACAATAGAAAAGAGAGATATACAAGATAAAATAAAAGAAAAAGACGAAGATGAAAAAAAGAAGAAAAAAGAAAACTTTTTTGCAAAACATAGAATACTTACAATAGTATTAGTACTAATATTGTTATTTGGATTAAGCTTAGGAGGAACAATTCTTGCATTTAATTTGACAAGATCAAAAGATATTCAAGTACCTGAACTAGTAGGTTTGACAGAGGATGAAGTAAAAAATAAATTAGCTGGAACAAAACTCACCTATGAAATCATAGAAGAAAAGTATGATGTTGAAATAGATAACGGACTTGTAATATCACAAAATCCAGAATATAAAGCAGATTACAAGATCAAAGAAAATACAAAGATACAATTAGTAATAAGCTTAGGACAAAAAATAGTAAAAGTTCCTAAAGTTACAGGACTTACAGAAGATGAAGCAAGAAAATTATTAGAAGAAAATGATTTAGAAATTGTTGTTGTAGAAGAATTTGACAGTAAAGTTGAGCAGGGATATGTAATAAAACAAGATGTAGATCAAGACACAGAAGTAGGTGCAGGTTCTACAGTAACAATAACAGTAAGTAAAGGAATAGAAACATCAGTTGTTCCAAATGTAGTAGGAAAACCAAAGGCAGATGCAATATCAGAGTTAGAGGCAGCAGGATTTACTGTTACATTAATAACTGCAGAAGATAAAACAAAAGAAGATGGAACAGTGTTAAAACAAACTTTAGATGCTGGAAGCACAGTAGAAAAGGGAACAGGTATAACTATAACAATAAACCAAATACAAAAGGTTATATCAGGAACCGCAAAAATTAACTTGAAATCGTTACTAAAATATTCAGAGCAATACACAACAGTTACAGACCCAGATACTGGAGAAAATAAACAAGTATTAGTTGAACCAAAAACTGTTAATTTGGTTGTAAAAGTAGATGAAGAAACTGTATATAAAAAATCACATAAAGAAAATGAATCAAATATAAGTGTACCTATTTCAGGAGTTGGAACAATAACTGTTAAAGTATTTGTAGATGATGTAAGACAAGGCCCAGAAAAGCAAATTAATTTAAATAGTACGACACAGGTTACATTTGAGTAATAAAATAATTAAAAGAGAAGTTCTGTTTTAGGAACTTCTCTTTTAAAATCATGTATTTTGTTCAAAATAAAAAACTTTAAAAAGATATATAAATGTGATATAATTTCAAAAAAATAAGAAGAAATGAGGAATTAAAATGCAAAAAATATTAAAAGGAAAAATAAAATCAGGATTAGGAAATGCAAATATTTGGGTAAAAAAAGCATATGAAATTTTTGAAAAGAAATATGATATGAAATTATTCTTAGGCACATTGAACATAGAGCTTGAACAAGAAATTATTCTTGATGATCAAGAAAAAATTTTGCCTAATGAATATGGAGGACAATTTTGCGTACTTGTAAAAAAATGTGAAATTCTAGGACGCAAGGGATATATTTTGAGAACTGAAAAGAACAATACGAAAAATGGAGATCATCCATTGAATATTGTAGAATTTGTAACTGATATAAACATGAGAAAAACATATAATTTAAAAGATGGGGATGAAGTTGTAATAGAGCTAATTTAATTCTTAATCTTTTTTTAATTTCGGTAAATTTGATTTAAAATGTAATATAATTGGTTTATGAAAAAACTAGGAGGTTATTATGGAAATATTGAAAGTAGAAAGTTTAAGCAAAGTTTATGGAAAAGGTGATGTGAAGGTCAAAGCTTTGGACAATGTATCATTTACAGTAAATCAAGGAGAGTTTATTGCAATAGTAGGTGCATCACGGAAGCGGAAAATCAACTCTATTACATTTAATTGGTGGTGTAGACAGGCCAACAAGTGGAAAAGTTTTTATAGATGGAAAAGATATATATAAATTTAATGATGATGAACTTGCGATTTTCAGAAGGAGACAAGTTGGGCTTATATATCAATTTTACAATCTAATACCAATTTTAAATGTAGAAGAAAATATAACTTTGCCATTAAAACTTGATAATAAAAAAGTAGACAGTGCAAAACTTGATGAGCTTATAAAACTTTTAGGACTTGAGAACAGAAGAAAATATTTACCACATGAATTATCTGGTGGGCAACAACAAAGAACATCAATAGGAAGAGCCATGATAACTAATCCAACAATAATCTTAGCAGATGAACCAACTGGAAACTTAGATTCAAAATCAAGTGATGAAATAGTAAAACTATTGCAAAAATCAAACCAAGATTATAAACAAACAATTATAATGATTACACATAATATGGAAATTGCAAAAATTGCAGATAGAATTATCAGACTAGAAGACGGAAAGATAGTATAGACATAAACTATAGTTAAAATCAGAAAGTGAGGAAAAAATGAAAGTTCTAAGTGAATTATCTATTAGAAATTTAAAGCTAAACAAAAAAAGAACTATAAGTACAATAATTGGAATAATTTTGTCTTGCAGTTTAATATGTGCTGTTGCGACAATGGTTACAAGTTTTAGAGAAACATTAGTACAAAATGCAATAAATGAAACTCGGATACTATCATTTTAAAGTATCAAATGTTACAGATGATGATCTTGAAAAATTTAAAAATAATCAAGATATTAAAAAAATTGATACAGTATATGAAAATGGGTATGGTCTATTAGAAAATAGCCAAAATGAATATAAACCATATCTGAAATTATACTCAATGAATCAAGAAGTATTTGAAAATCTAAAATTCAAGATAATAGAAGGAAGATTTCCTACTTCTAACAATGAATTAATAATTAGCAGCCATATAAAAGAAAACGGAAAAGTAGAATATAAAATCGGAGATAAGATTAGTGTTGATATCGGAGAAAGAGAAAGCTTAGACTCTGAAAAATTAGATGCTACTGATACATATGATCAAGAAAATGAGAAACTAGTAAATTGCAATCACAAAGAGTTCACCATAGTACGGAATTATCGAGAGACCAAATTATGAATTTGAGAGATATAGTGATCCAGGCTATACAATAATTTCTACTGATATTAATCAAGGAAATGAAAACCTATATATTACCTTGAAAAATCCAAAAAGTTATAAAACAGTGATTCCTAGAATCTTAGGATTATCAAGTTATGCTGAATTACAAAATATTCCAAATCAAGATATTAAATATGATGTTAGAACAAATAGTGAACTTTTGAGATGGGAAGTATTTGCTTTTAGTAATGACACAGTTAGTTTTTTATTTACAACCTGTGGAGTTGTAATATGTATAATAATCTTTACAAGTGTATTTTGCATAAGAAATTCCTTTGCAATAGCAATTACTGAAAAAATGAAAATGTACGGTATGCTTGCAAGTATTGGAGCAACTAAGAAGCAAATAAGAAGAAATGTTATATTTGAAGGCTTGATTTTAGGAGCTATTGCAATACCAATAGGAATCTTATCTGGAATATTTGCAGTTTTTGTATTATTAAAGATTGTAAATAGTTTAATTGGGGAGCAACTATTAACAAACGTAGATGGAATCATAATGAAGGTAACATTATCGCCGATTATTATCTCTGTTATACTTAGTATTCTTACCATATACCTATCATCAAAAAATTCAGCAAAAAAGGCAAGCAAAGTTGATCCTATAGAATTGCTTAGAAACTCAGAAGAAATAAATATAAAATCTAAAAAATTGAAAGTACCAAAAATAATCTCTAAAATTTTTAAAACTGGTGGAGAGCTAGCATATAAAAATTTGAAGAGAAGTAAGAAAAAATATAGAACAACAGTAATATCACTAGCTGTAAGTATATTCATTTTTATAACAATGAATACTCTTTTAACGAATATGTTTGATTTAACAGAGAATTATTATCAAGACTATGATTATAATGTACAGATATATGCGTATAATGCCACAGATCAAGATATAGACAAAATAAAAGGGTTAAACTACATAGATGAAAAATTCGTAGTATACGAAAACTCAAGTAGCTTTCATATTTTTGATGTAGACAAAGTAAATGAAATACCAGGTCAAGTAATACTTGAAGATGGTGGATTTTACGACGACGAAGGAAAACATGTGGATGATGGAAAAGGCAAAAGAATAACTATGAACATTATTGGATTGGATACTGAAACATTTAATAAATATTTGGAAAATATAGGAGTTAATCCAAAAAGTATACAAGAACAAGCTATTTTGAGTGATAAGTATTTATATTATGAAGAAAATACATCAAGACAATCAGAAAAGAGAATATATAAATACAACAAAAATGATACGATTACAGGAGAAATGGATGGCCAAGAAATAAAGTTTAAAATAGGTGCTATAACTGACATCAAACCTTATGGATTCGAGAGAACATACAGACAAGGAGGAGATTTGATAGTAAATATAGATGTATACAAAGATATAGAGTTTGAACCTAGAATGGTATTAGTTCAATCAAGTAATCCTGATAGATTTGTAGAAGAAGTAGAAAACCTAAAAATATCTGATATATTCTGCAATAACTTTGATGAAATTGTAAGAAATGAAAAATCAATGAGTTTAACTGTAAAAATATTCTTATATGGATTCATAACAGTTATAACATTAATTGGAGTCACAAATATATTTAATACTATAACATCAAATATGGAATTAAGACAAAAAGAATTTGCAAGTTTAAAAAGTATAGGAATGACTAAAAAAGAATTTAACAGAATGATAAATCTTGAAACTTGTTTTTACTCTGCAAAATCTCTTATATATGGAATTACCTTGGGACTAATTGGATCTTTTGCATTGTATAAGTCATTTTCAATAAAAATAGAAAAAGGAATATATATACCTATAAATCCAATAATTATTTCAATTATTGCAGTATTCATTCTAGTATTTGTTATAATGAAATATTCAATGGCAAAAATAAATAAGCAAAATACAATTGAGACGATTAGAAATGAGAATATATAATAATGGATTTTCTATGGAAACCAGATATTCTTGATAATAACTTCCTTTTATGATAATATTATAACAAATGGAGGAAATAAGCATAATGGAAAAAATATTACAAAAATTCAAGTTATATTTTAATCAAGAAAGAAAAACTGTATTTTTAGTAACATTTATAACTAGCTTGATAGTACATTTTCAGCTTTACTCATTGATGATAACAGGTGCAGACAATCTCATAAACAATGTATATCATCAAGCAGATGTATGGGAAGTAATGTTACTTAGATTTGGTCTTTACTTTATACAGATGATCAAGGGAAACGTTGTCTCTCCAGTTTTAGTAACTTTAATTAGCAGTGCATTATTAGGAATAACAGTAATTTTAGCAGAAGAAACTCTTGAAATAAAAAATAAATATTTTAAATATATAATTGCATTACTTTTCGCAGTAGCTCCAAATGTTTCAGCAACATTAACATTTTTCTACTGCTCAGATGCCTATGTATTAGGTATGCTTTTAGCAACCCTATCAGTTTATTTATCAAGAAAATATTCGAATAAAAAGTGGATGATATTAATAAGCGGAAGCCTATTAGCACTTGCAATATCTATGTATCAAACATATTTATCAGTTACAATGTGCCTATGTATATTTACTTTAATACTTGATGCTATAAATAAAAAGCCAATAAAAGAAATATTTAAAAACTTGATTAGATATTTGATGTTGGGAATTATTGGAATCGCATTATTTTATATACTATCACATGCAATAGTTTCACTTGCAGGATTGCCAGTTGCAAGCTATAGTGGAGGAAATGAAATCGGAATAAACACATTTTTAAACTTTAGCAAACTATTGCCAGAAGCATATCAGAGCTTTTTTAATTACTATTTTAATGATGAAATGATACCAAATACCATCTGGGGAACAAATATAATGTATATAATAATATTTACACTAATTCTCATTGCAATGATATATATAGTTATAAAAAATAAGGTGTATAAAAATATATCAAATACAATATTTGCAATAATATTTATAGCAATATCTCCAATATGTTTTGGAATAATAGAGATTATAGTTCCAGATGTCGATATACATATTTTAATGGCATGTTCTATGATATATATATTTTTGATGTTTTTCAAAATATTAGAACTGCTACCAAAGACATCTATGTCTCGAATCATCAAGGGCATAGTAGTAGTATGCACTTTAGCAATAGTATGGATATATACGTGGCAAGACAATGCTACATATAATTCAATGAAACTCATGGATGATCAGGCAAGGGAAACAGTAAATAGAATAGTTACTCAAATAGAAGAACTTGACGAATATACACCAGAAATGCCAGTACTATTTATAGGCGGACTACAAAACAATAGATATTTAAGCAGGGACAATACAGATATAGAAGCAAAGAAAATATTTGACAGAAGCTGGGGATTTATATCAGAAGGACCAATTGTCTGGTGGGGAAATTTAGATAGTTGGAAAAAACTTTTGTATGAATATCAAGGTGTTAATATGAACTTAGTAAGCGAAGGAGATAATCAAAAAATATTAGAAACGGAAGAATATAAAAGTATGAAATGCTATCCAGAAAAAGATAGTATAAAAGTGATAGATGGAACAGTTGTTATAAAATTAATAGATTAGGAGAAAATAATTTGAAAAATAGCGCTAAAATAAACAAAGAAGAACTACATAGCATTTTTGAAGGAATAGCTAAAAATGATGAAACATGCTTTAACGAGTTATATGAAAAATATCATTGGCTAGTCTACAATATAGCATTTTCCATTCTGAAGAACCAAGAAAACAGTGAAGAGATTATGCAAAAAGTATTTGTAAAAATATGGAAAATGGAAAAAGATAAATTACCTACAAAATTTGAATCAAGCTGGCTATATACGTTAACAAAAAATGAAACATTGAATTTTACAAGGAATAATAAAATAGAGCAAAATATTGATGATATCTATTACATTAGTGATCAAGACATAGAGATAAATAAAATAATTGATCAAGATAGCTATAACAGAATTATCTCTAAATTAAATTCTCAAGAACAAGAAATAGTATCATTAAAAATAATTTCAAATTTATCTTTTAAACAAATTTCACAAGTTTTAAATATTTCAGAAGGAACAGTAAAATGGAGATACTATAAATCCATACATACACTAAAATTATTATTAGGAAATTTAGCAATGTTCATCATAACATTTGCAATAGGTGTAAAAACCATATTTGTTTCTCGAAAAAAGGCAACTGAAATCACAGATGGGGTAAAAAAGAATGAAATCGTACAAGATTCAGCAATTAACGAGGAACAAAAAGATCTTGAAAGCTCGGAGAGCAATAGAAAAGATAAGGAAAATGTGACAAATGACAACATAATCAAGGAAGATGAAAAACAAGAAGATGTAACCCAAAATGTTGTTATAGAAAATTCAAGTAATATTAATGATTATTATAAAATAGGAATAACAAGTATATCGGCTATATTTTTAATCTTGACTATTATTTTTACAATTATTTTTGCAAAATACCAACTAAAAGGGAGAAAAAAAGCGTCTAAATAGTAGGAAGGTAAAAAGGTGATAGCAATGAACAAAAAAGTTGAAATAATAACAGTGGTGCTGATTTTACTCTTGTTCGTATGGGGTATGATGTTCTTGATAGATTATATTAGAGTATCAAATTTTCACGAGCCAATATTTGTAATACATACAGATATATTGAAAGATGGTGGAAGCTATACGGGATATGGGCTTCGGCTATAGAGTAGAAGTTAAAAAAAGCATTACAGCAGAACATGGAATTATTTTAGAAAAAGTGGAAATGTACTCATTTAATAAATTTATAGTAGGAGCAATAACAGATACAACAAATAATGAGGAAACTAACAATAACAATTCAGAAAAAGAACTTGAAAGAATTGTAATGGTAGATGGCAAGCTATATTATGATACAGGGAAGATAAGTAATGAACTTCGCTGTGGTGTTATGGATGGAAAGATTACATCAAATGTAGAAAATAGCAAAATTCCAACAGAAAATAATCAATCAAATTTTCAAGGAAACTATAGCTATCAATATGGAAGAGAAAACATAATAGAAGTATTAATAGATGATGATTGGTATATATTTCAAACAAAAGATACAGAGCAAAAAGAATTTGAAATAAGATTTTATGGTAAACATCCACAAAACGTACAAAAAGTATATGCAATATTAGATAAATTGGAAACAGATAAATATGATTATAGTATCTTTGCGTATGATGGACAAGTAAATATACTAATAGATGGGGAAGAAACATCTTTAAGAAATGCTTTATTAGATAATAAAATTACAATGGAAGAAATAATAGAAAAGGCAAAAAAGGATATTCCAGAGGCTATTAGTTATGATGATGGAGGAAGCACAGAATATCACTATAAAGATGGTGGCACAACTGAGTATCATAACTCTAATTATACAATAATAAAATTAAACAGACTTGATGGAAATAAAGACATATATATAGGACCAACAGACTTGAAATTAAATGATTTAAATTTAAAATAATGGAGAGTTGATAGTATGAAAAAAAACACAAAAAATATATTGATAGCTATTATTATAGTAACAAGCATAGTTGTGTTATTACAATATACTTATATATTAATAAATTATATAAATAATAAAAAAGTAATGGCAAAAGAAAATTCATTTTCTGCAACTGCAAAAGCAGTAATAGTCGAAGTCAATGAAAATAGTCTATGTGCTATGGGAATTGATAATATGCTTCAAGGACTATTCTTTGTAGGTTTCTCAGAGCAAGGAAATATTGGATATAAACAAGGACAAGAAATATTAATAACTTGGAATGGAGATGTAATGGATACATACCCTGCACAACTTGGAAAGGCAGATAAAATTGAAATAATAAAAGAAAAAAGTGAAACAGAAATACCAGTGGAATACTTAAAATACTGTTATAGTTCAAAAGAAAAAGTAAAAGTTAGCATAGAAGAATTTACAAACGAATCATTAGGAATAAATATAGTAGATACAAATGAATTGCCTTATGAATATACACCTAAATATATTATATATCAAGAGGTTAAAAATAAAAACTATACAGGAGTAGGAGAAAAGGTAGGAGAAGATACCGAAAACTCAATAGCAGGATTTACAGGAACAGGTAGTGAGTATATATGGGAAGAAGTACAAAAAGTTTCAAATATAACAAGTCAAGATACAGCAGAAAGTTATGTATATAATTTACCAAATATAGTTGAGGGTGAACATTATGTAGCACAAGGATGGAAACTTGATTATTCAAAATTATACGGAAAATTGAGCGAAGGAAAATACTATTTTTACCTTGAAGCAGAATCATTTGGGATCAAGATAGACTTCACAGTTGATAAAGATGGAAAAGTGAATTATAGTGAACCAAAACTTGATTAATGAAAAGAAAAAGCGCATCTCTAACGGCTAAGCAGAGATGTACTTTTTTTGTTGTCTAATTTTCATTTACAAAGTAGAATAAAAATGTTAAAATATGTGTATAAAAATATTAGGAGAGATTTATATGCAAATATTTTTAATAATAATACTGATATTACTAAACGCATTTTTTGCAGCAACAGAAATAGCATTTATATCATTAAATGATGCAAAAATAGAAAAACAAGCAAAAGACGGAAATAAGAAAGCAAAAAAAATAAAAAATATGCTATCAAATCCAAGCAAATTTCTTGCAACAATCCAAATAGGAATAACATTTGCAGGATTTTTATCAAGTGCATTTGCATCTGAAACATTTGCTGATGATCTAGCACCAGTGCTATATAATCTAATGCCACAAATAAGTTTGGCTTCATGGAATAATATATCGATTATCGTTATAACAATAGTACTATCATACTTTACACTAATATTTGGAGAATTAGTACCAAAAAGAATAGCCATGAAAAACTATGAAAAAGTCGCCTTTGCATCTATCAGAATAATAAGGGCAATATCTGTAATAACTGCACCATTTGTCAAGTTTTTAACTCTTTCAACAAATGCAGTTTCAAAACTATTTGGAGTTTCGGAAACAGATGAAGAAACAGTTACAGAAGAAGAAATTAGGATGATGGTTGATGTAGGTGAAGAAAAAGGAACAATTGCAGAAGATGAAAAGGACATGATAAATAATGTATTTGAATTTAATGATAAGGCTGTATCTGAGATTATGACACCTAGAACAGAAATATTTGCAATAGAAAAAAACAAAACAATTACAGAGGTTATAGAAGAATTATCAGAAGATTTTAGATATAGTAGAATTCCTGTGTACAATGGAACAATAGATAATATTGAAGGAGTTGTATATGTAAAAGATATTCTAATATCTACTAAGAACAAAAATACAAAAATAAAAAATCTAATCAAAGAAGCATATTTCGTATCAGATACAAAACCAGTAAATGAGCTATTTACAGAATTAAGAAGAAGCAGAAAGCAAATTGCAATAGTTATAGATGAGTATGGAGGAACATCTGGAATAGTAACAATGGAAGATATACTTGAAGAGATTGTTGGAGAAATCTATGACGAATATGATGAAATAGAGGATATGATTAAAAAGATAGATAATAACACTTATATATTTAATGGAAATATAGCAATTTATGAAGTAGAAGAGGAGCTTGAAATCGAAATAGAAGACGGAGATTATGATACACTGTCAGGACTTTTAGTAAATAAATTAGGAAAAATCCCTACTAAAAGAGATGTTGGAACAGTAATTGAAATAGGAAACGTAAGCTACAAAATAGAAAAAGTAAAAGACAAACATATAGCACAAGTAAAAGCGTGCAAAATAAATGAAATTGAAAATGAATAAAAAGAAATACATCCCTAACTTCTTGTTAGAGATGTATTTCTTTTTAAAATACTAGATTCCATACTCCATTAGTAATCAAACAAAGTACAATTCCACAAAGAGTTGGAAGTGCAAATGAAAGTATAGTCCATTTCAAACTTTTTGTTTCTTTGTAAATACTTATCAAAGTAGTGCTGCAAGGGAAATGCAAAAGTGTAAATAACATTACATTTATACCAGTAATTAAAGACCATCCATTTGCAACAAGAATTTCTCTTATTGCGAAAGTATCACCTAAATCAACTAGAGAGTTGGCAGACATGTAGGACATTAGAATTATAGGTAAAACAATTTCATTTGCTGGAATTCCTAAAATAAACGCAGTAAGAATATATCCATCTAATCCCATAAGCCTTGCAAAAGGATCTAAGAAATTTGCAATATAAGATAAAATGCTCATATTACCAATAGATATATTTGCAAATAACCAGATAACAATACCGATAGGAGCAGCGACAGAAACCGCTCTTGCTAATACAAACAAAGTTCTATCAAGTAAAGATCTAACTATAATTTTTCCAATTTGTGGCTTTCTATAAGGTGGAAGTTCGAGGATCAAGGAAGATGGTGAGCCTTTGAGCAATGTTTTGGAAAGAAAATTTGAAATTATGAGTGTAAGAAAAATTCCAAGTAAAATAACTAAAATAACAGCAAGAGTAGATACAACAGAAGAAAGAACCCCTGTAAAATAACAACCTATGAAAATAGTTGAAACTGTTATTAAAAATGGAAAACGACCATTACAAGGAACAAAGGCATTAGTAACAATAGCTATTATTTTTTCTCTGGGGGAATCTATGATTCTACAACCGAATTACTCCAGCAGCATTACAACCAAATCCCATGCACATGGTAGTAACAACAGGGTAGTTTTTGAAAACATTGATAAATGTGGAACTAAAAGAAAGTATGATGTAAAATTTGATGTATATTTTAGAGTATAGAATTTGTCCTTATACAATTAATACGAAAATAATTGACATTTACAATATATTTTAGTATAATAATTATAGAAAATGAGCAACCACAGAAATGTGGCGTGCCGTTATTTAGTAGTTTAAATAAAAAAGTATATCTCTAACGGCTAAGCAGAGATGTACTTTTTTTGTTGTCTAGTTTTCTTAAAGTTATAACTAAAGTAACAAATAATGCAACAACTAATACAGTAACAAGTGTAAGTTCAATAAGAAGTATGTATATGAAGAAAATATATATTTGTTCTAGCATACGCATCGCCCTCCTTTCGGTAAAGACGACACGCCACATCCTGCTTTGCTCATTCTCTTTGCATATTATATATTAGTATTTTCAAAAAGTCAATCAAATGTTCGCAAATAATGCGAAAAATTTAATTATTTTCAATAATATAAAATATGTAAAAATTATATTTTTTACAAACGTTATTTTCTATATATTATAGAAAGATGTAATTTTACTAAAATCATATAATTTAAAGAGTTTAAGGTTTAAGTATGTTAAAATATAATATATATTTGTTTAATGGTATAAACGTAGTTAGCTAATAGGAAATATTGAATATTTATTGCTAAAATACCATTTTAATGATAATATTTAATTAAATAAATAATTTGGAGGAAGATTATTTTGAAAAAAATAATAATATTTGTATTTTTAATATTTATAGGCATTGTAGTCATGTATTTATATGTAAACATATCAAATGATGAAATAGCAAAAAAATTAGAAAAAGGACTATTAAGTACGGACTTGCCTGACAATACCGAAATAATAGATTCAATATCAGTTTCTGGAAAATTAACAGGTAATGGAAATGGAATGCAATATTTTGGAGCTATTTTGATAAAAACAGATTTATCAAAGAACGATTTAGATGAATATTATAATCAATTTAGAGAAAATGAATGGAGCTATATAATAGTAGCACAAAAAAGCAGCAAAATAGAAGTAATAGAACATGGAAATTATAAATTTAATAAATATAATCCATTAAATAATGCAGAGAAAGAAAAATATTATATGATTTATTCTTGGGGAGTATCAAAAAATAACTTTTTATAAGAAACAGATGTAAGAGGACATTAATAAAGTAGATTGTGAGGAATTTTATGATGAAAATTTTTAAAATTGCATCAAATATTTTAATTATTATTTTAATTTGCATAATTATATTTTCTATCGTTAAACTGATTGGACCTAGTTACACCATTAATTATGAAGATATCCCTAAAAATGAGCTACAGAACTTTATGAGAAGAAATGGAATTAAGTTAAAGGATAGTAAAGAAATTATAAAAGTAACAATGTCAGTAGTTATTCCAGATGGACGTTGTTATACAATATATTATAAAGATGTTAATAATAAAACACAATCTGAAAAAATTTGTATAGAAAGTCATGAAAATTTAAAAGAGTATATTGAAGAGAATGGTGAAAATTTAGAAGAAAAATATAGTAATATAATTAAACACACATTTTATATTCTAATTATTATGATGATAGTCAAAGGTATTGTTACATATTTTTATAATAAAAAGCGTGAAATATAATAAAAATTATTATTTAAATTAACCAATTATGCTTTTTCAGTACACAAAAATAAGGCAAAAGTCTAGTATTTTTAATTAATCAAAATGCCATAGGTAGTGAATTTTACAAAACATACAGCGAGAACAGGTTTGAAACTTTAATGTCATATTTTAACGGGTGGAGGTAAGGATGCTATACCGTAAGGTATGGTATCCTTACAAAAATTTATCTATTTGTGAACAATTTCGGTAGAATTTTTTGAAGATAAACTATGTATATATATTAGATGGACTTGGTGGAATAGTACAAGTTATTTTCTAATAAATATATATAGGAGAAGCTTATGATAGATAGATATACGATGTTAAAAATTGAAGCGCTTGTTAATAAAGCGTTATATATTGAAAATGTAATTGATAAAAGAGAATATGAAAGAGCATCCAAAAGACTTGAAAAATTGTTATTTGAGGAAAACAAAAAAAGTTCTTCTTCACCCTTGACTTAAATTATCTTATTTTAATACAATAAAAGAAGTATTAATTGTATAAGGTAAATT
>CANQMI010000005.1 GCA_947624905.1 uncultured Clostridia bacterium | reverse complement strand
CAATTGTTAAAATTATTACAGTTTCTTTTTTATTTAACTGTGAATAATAACCAATTGTTACTGTTATTCTATTACTTCCAGTGCTGCATATTTTGCCATTAAACGCTTATGTCCTGCTTGATCAAAAGTTATATCTATTTTATAGTCCTCTCCCTCTTCTTCTACATAGTTTATTGTTCCTTTTCCAAACTTTTTATGATATACTCTTGATCCTTCTTGATATTTTGATATATCAAAATCGTTTTGTTTCTTATTTAGTCCATTCAGAAAACTTTCTGGCGTTCTAAACGCAAATCCATTGACTTGAACTTTTTTATTGCTAAGATATGGATTTTCTCTATATTGCCTTGTCGTATTTCCCGCATAGCTCCATTCGTAATCATCTTCTTGATAGTTGTCTCTGCTGTCTGTACTTAGCAAGCTTTCTTGACTGAGATATTCTTCTGGTATTTCTTTTAAAAATCTTGATACTGCGTTATATGATGTTGAACCAAATATAGTCCTTGTTTTAGCGCATGTCATATATAAGTATTCTTTTGCTCTTGTTATTCCTACATAACATAGTCTTCTCTCTTCTTCTATTCCATTTGGTTCATCTATTGATTTATTTCCTGGGAATATTCCCTCTTCTAATCCTACTAAAAATACTACTGGAAATTCTAGTCCTTTAGCACTATGAAGCGTCATTAATGTTACTTGTTCTTTTGGTTCGTCAAGTTCATCTATGTCGCTTGTAAGTGATATGCTCTCTAAGAAATTTCCTAAATCATTTTCTGCCTCTTGATCAAATTCCATAGTTTCTGTTAATAATTCTTCAAGGTTTTCTATCCTATTTTCCGCTTCTTGTGTTTTTTCTTCCTCAAGAGCTTTTATATATCCCGTCTTTTTTAGAACTGCTTCTGTTAATTCCGATACTGTCATCTCATTTGCTTTACTTACTAGTTCATCTATTACTTCTACAAATTCACGTGTATTTGCATATACTCGATTTAATCCGTATTGATCTGCATTTTTTATTATTTCATACATTGATTTTCCTTCTCTGTCAGCAATTTCAATGATTTTTTCTATGCTTGTATTTCCTATTCCTCTTTTAGGCTCATTTATTATTCTTCTTAAACTTAGATTATCTTTTGTGTTATATATTAATCTTAAATATGCTATTGTGTCTTTTATCTCTTTTCTTTCGTAGAACTTTAATCCTCCTATTATTTTGTATGGTATTTCTGCTCTATTTAAAACATTTTCAAATACACGAGATTGCGTATTCATTCTGTAGAGGATTGCAAAGTCTGAATACTTATAATATTCCTCACGTCTCAAACGTTCTATTTGTTCTACTACATATCTTGATTCTTCATATTCATTGTCAAGAAGATATGCTGTAACCATTTTTCCTTCTTGATTTTCTGTCCATAATTTTTTTTCATATTTTACTTCATTATTTTTTATTACAGAGTTTGCAACATTTAATATATTTTTTGTGCAACGATAGTTTTGCTCTAGTTTTATAATTTTAGTTCCTGGGAAGTCATTCTCGAAGTTTAATATATTTTTTATATCTGCACCTCTAAATGAATATATTCCTTGATCATTATCTCCTACTACTGTTATATTTCCATTTCTAGCAGATAAAAGCGTTATTAATGTGAATTGCGATTTGTTTGTATCTTGATATTCATCTACTAATATGTATTTGAATTTATCAGAATAATATTCAAGTGCCTCTGGTTCTTGAATTAATATCTTGATGCAGAAATTTATTATATCATCAAAATCAAGTGCATTATTTTCTTTTAATTTTTTTTGATATAAAGTATATACACTTGAAATAACTTCTTTTCTGATTTCATTGTTTGTTTTTTTTGCATATTCCTGAGGTTCAAGCATATCATTTTTTGCATTGCTTATTTCGTACATGATGCTTTTTTCTGTAAACATTTTGTCATCTATTTTTAGTTCTTTCATACATTCTTTTATTAATGATTTTTGGTCAGTTGTATCAAAGATTACAAATGATGATGTAAATCCTAATCTATCTATATATCGTCTTAAAATTCTAACACATATAGAGTGAAAAGTTCCGACCCACATATCATTTGATATATCTCCTAGTAGTTTTTCTATTCTTTCTTTCATCTCATTTGCAGCTTTGTTTGTAAAAGTAATTGCAAGTATATTCCATGGATTTACTCCTTCTTCTTGTATTAAATATGCTATTTTATGTGTTAATACTTTCGTTTTTCCGCTTCCTGCTCCTGCTATTACAAGGCATGGTCCATTTACTGCCAAAACTGCTTCTTTTTGTTTATCGTTTAATTCTTGAAGTATATCTATCATTGTTATTTTCTTCCTTTCGTAATCAACATATATTATATGATATTTAATATATGTCTGTATTCTTGTGGTTTTTCTATTTCTATCTGGTATGCCTCCATTATCTTTTTCTTTGCTTCTTCTATATCTTCTTGATTTGAATGTATATATGCAAGTACTTCTCCTTGGCTTACTTGATCTCCTATTTTTTTCTCAAGAATTATTCCGAGCAGTATGGTCTATTTCATCTTCTTTTTTCATTCTTCCTGCTCCTAGTGTTATTGATGCTTTTCCTATGTTCTCAGCTTGTAAATTTACTACATATCCTGATTTTTCTGCCTTGATTGGTATTATATATTTTGCTTTTTTGATGTCCTCAAGGTATTTTACGTCTCCATATTGTTTCTCAATTAATTGAACAAATTTCTTATATGCTTCTCCGTTTTGTATTTTTTCCCATGCTCTTTTTTTATTTTCATTCAAGTCTTCTCCATATCCTGCAAGTTTTAATATATATCCTGCGATGGTTAGTACTACTTGTTTTACATCTTCTGCAATATTTCCTTTTAAAGATTCTACTGTTTCTTCTATTTCTAATGAATTTCCTACTGCTCTTCCTATTGGCTGATTCATGTTTGTCATTACACATATTGTTTCTATTCCTGCAAGTTCTCCTATTTTTTTCATAAGCCTACTTAGTTCTTCTGCTTCTTTTTCTTCTTTCATAAATGCTCCGCTTCCACATGTTACTTCAAGTACAAGCTTATTTGCTCCTGCTGCTATTTTTTTGCTCATTATGCTTGAGGCTATAAGTGGTATGCTATCTGTACATGCTATCGTATCTCTTAGTGCATATATTTTTTTGTCTGCTGGTGCTAAGTCTTTTGTCTGTCCTATTAAACTTATTCCTATTTCTTTTATATTGTTTTTGAATTCGTCAAGGCTTATATCTGTTTTGTATCCTGGTATTGATTCTAGTTTGTCTATTGTTCCTCCTGTTATTCCAAGGCCTCTTCCTGACATTTTGGCTACTGGAATACCAAATGATGCGATTATTGGCATTACTATCAAGGTTATTTTATCTCCTACACCTCCACTTGAATGTTTATCTATTATGGTTTTTGATATATCACTTAAATCAAGTGTTTCTCCAGAATTTGCCATTGCAATCGTCAAGTTTTTTATTTCCTCATAGTCCATTCCATTTATATATATAGCCATTACTAGTGCTGCTGCCTGATAGTCTGTTATTTCTCCTTTTGTGTATCCATTTACAAAATATTCTATTTCTTCTTGGCTAAGTTTTTCTTTATCTCTCTTTTTACTAATTATTTCAATAATATTCATATTTTTAATCATTCCTTTCTTTTGCAATTATATAATAATATTTTGTCAAATACTAGCGAACAAAACAATTTTTTTGACTTATTTTTACTTCTATGTTATAATTGTTACATAATTAGTGGACACTAAAACTTGATCAAGTTTGGTGTATTTTAATACTTGAGTTTGTATTCCCACTGAATATTTTAAAAGAAGGGATAATTTATTATGGATAAAAGTTTGTATGACACTCTTCAAGAAATTTACGAAGAAAAGAAAAATGACTTTAGCAAAGATATCAAGCTTATTGCTACTCTTTCTTCAGAAGAAGATTCTCCAAATGGTAAAGTTATAATTACAAATGATGTTTTTGTCATAGTTGATGAAATGCCTAACGGAGATATTTCTCAAAGATTCATCATTACAGGTCGTAGCAATGATGGCAAAATTTATCCTGCTGAAGAATTTGCTCAAGATGATTTAAGTTTCCTTGCTCAGTTTCAAAATGCGCATAAAGTAGATGTTGTTTCTCTAAGTGATTTAGATAGACAACTTGACAATATTGCTAATAAACTAGGTGTCAAGAAAGAAGATATACGTTCTATGTCTGAAGTTGATTTGGATAGAATGTTAGATGAGAATGATCTTTCTAAGGCTAAGAGCAGAGAAAGCTATGAAAAAGATGATTTTCAAAAGACTGATGAGGTTTCACCAAGTCAAGATATTTTAAATGATGTTACTGCTAAGCAGGAAATTAATATGGATGTAAAAGTTGATGAAAAATACACTTTAGCTGATATTCTCGGTGTTCCTGCAGGCTCAAAATTAGTTGTTGTTTATCCTACAAATATTCCTGATAAATCTAATTTACCATATACAACTAGTCTTGTGTGCATGATTAAAAATCCTGATGGTTCTCTTGAATATTCTGATGTGTTAACTCAAGTTGGAGGCAAAGATTCTAATAAAAACGTATATGAAGTAAATAGAGATGGTTCAAGCGTTCAAGAAAAGTCTGTAAAATCTTCTTTTGCTGTTAAATCAAATATCGTTAAAAATGGTATCATCACTGCAAGAATAGGTTCTATGGGCTATATTGAAGTTGGATTTGGATATATGGATAGGACTTCTCATAGAGATGTTATTTCTGAGAAGCTTGAAGATGAACGTACTCGATATACAACTTATGAAGTACGAAGAGAGTTTTCTCAGAAGAAAGGCATTGATAAAGTTCCTGAGATGATTGACGAAATAAATGAGCATCAAAAACATAATGAGCATACTTTAACATTAGATGAGGCTGATGGAGATCCATCTACTGGCCATCAAGATATTCTTGAAAAAATTAAAGCTCATGATGAAAATATTGGAGATATATTTACTGATCAAGAAATTATATCACGTTATCATAGTATATGTGAAAAATATCCTGAAGCTGATCCAGATACGCTTCTTGAGTATGCAGAAAAAGATTTATCCGAAGATGCTGAACATTTGAGATCTCATTAGGAGATTAGTATTTATATATTTTAAAGTTACCATTCATGCTAAAGATGAATGGTAACTTTTTATATTCTTACTGCAATTATTCCAAGTAAAAAACCTATTATATTTCCTATAGCTGATATTCTTCCTTTGTATAAATCATTTGCTTCTGGAATAAGCTCTCCCGTTACAATGTAGAGCATTGCTCCTGCTGCAAATGCTAAGCATAACGATATTACTACCGTCGAAACTGAACCTACCAAGCTTCCAAAAAATGCTCCTATTCCTGTTGTTACTCCTGATAGGATAACATACACTACTACTTTAAATGAACTTATTCCTCCATTTTTCATTGGTACTGCCATTGATATTCCTTCTGGTATATCGTGAATTGCTATTGCTATTGCGAGTGAATATCCAAGTTTTATTGATGCTTCAAATCCTGCACCAATACTTAACCCTTCTGGCAAATTATGAAGTGCAAGTCCTATACCTACTGCAATTCCTGTTTTTAGCAGACTATTCTTTTTATATTTGTTTTGCTTTGTTTGTATTTTATTTTGTACAATTACATCACATATAATCATAGCAATTATTCCAAACACTATCCCTGTTATGGCACTTGAAAAATCAGATACAGAAATTGCTTCTGGAATTAAATCAAAACAAACAATTGCCATCATTAGGCCTGATGCAAATGATAGAATAAAACTAAGTAGTTTATTTGAAGTATTATTAAATTTTACACCTATTATTCCACCGAATCGTCGTTCCAAATGTTCCAAAAAATAAACCTAATAAAGTATTTTTCAGTATATTCAAAGTTATGCACCTCAATTAAATTTATGCAATAACATATAAATTTAGACCATTACCGAAATAGTTACTTTTTATTTATCTTCCGCCCATTCCGGCCTCCGGCCTCCACCGCCGTCCGCCGTCCACCTGAGAAGCCTCCTCCTCCGGCCTCCGCCGACTCGAGAAGCTTCCGTATGATGATCCTTGCCTTGCATTTCTTGAGCTAATTCCTGCATTGTATGCTCTTTGGATTCCATTTCCTATAACTCTATCAAAGTTGTATGTACTCATCATATAGAAGTATGTATAGTTTGAACTAAAGTTTCCATCCAAATCAAGTGCTTCTGGATATTTTACTTTTAATTGTTTTAAAACTTTATCTGCTACTCCAAATGCTGTTGCATAAACTAGGTATTTTTCCCATAGGACAAGCTCTGGGACTTCCCTTTCATCAAGCATTGAAAAGTTAACCATGTATCTTTCTAATGCTTCCCATTCTTCTTTTTCATTTATACCTTTCTGGGTTAATTTTCTGGTTTTATTTTCAAGCTTACCACATAGTATTCCACATATAATGCTTGATATAATTCCTAAAATCAAGGCTGGTACTACTATCATGACCGCTATTGAACATACAAATATAAATGCTGTTACATAGTATGCTGTCTTTTTTCCTCTCCATTTTGTTGAGGCTTTTTCTGATGATTTTTCATAGTTTCCTTGTTGTGCTTGATTATTTTTTACGTTTTCTTCTATTCCTTCTATGTTTGATAAGAAACTTCTGTCGTTATTTTTTGCATATTTTTCAACGTCTTTCATTGTTATTTCTATTTCATTTATATTGTCATCTTTCTTATTTGCTATGTATTTCTGTGTATTTGATAATACATTGTATACTGATAGTTCATCAGGTTTCAAGTTAGAATCTTGACTTGTATGATTAATGTTTATTACTATTTCATCTTTTTCGTTTTTTTCAAAGGTTATAGCTCCTTTTAGTGCTAAGTTTAACATTGTTGCAGACACTATTTTTGATATATTATTCTTGAAGCCATCTTTTTTATCAAAATAGTATAAGAAGGAAGCATCTCCTGGAGTCGCATTTTCATCTGGGAAATCTCTAAAGTATTCAAGCTCTGTTTCTGGTTTTAATTCCTTAGTATTTATCAAGGCTTTTGCGTATTTTATAATTTTTATGACGAAAAATACTATTATTCCAATGTTTACTAGCATCATAATAACAATACATATTGTTGCAATTGTTTCTGCCAGTTCCTCTTCTTTGATTAATTCTTCTCTTTCTTGATTTGCTTTTTCTGCCCACGTATTTTCTTCACTAAGTATGGTGTCAAGTCTATCTGAATTTATTTTGTTTTGATTTTCTGAGAATATGTCTTCTAAAACTGCAACTCTTGTTTCTACCATTTTATTTGCGCTGAGGTGTGAGACTTCAAATGAAACTGTTTGGTTATCTACAATTTGTATTTCTCCATTTAATGGCCCATGAGCCCACACTTTTAAATTTGCTTTTTCTTTTACTGGTTTTGGTAGTTTTATTGTTCCTTTTAATTCGCTTACTGTAATTGCATTTTCTTGACCTATAAATTGCCAGTAAAATTCTGAGCAATCATCATAGTTCTTGATTGCATCTACTATTGTATAACTAATTTGATATGTTTTTCTAGCTGAACTAGTTATTGAAACACCCCAAGCTATTTCAAATTCATCACTACTTGTGTTTAGTGCATAGTAGTGCCCTTTTTTAACATGATACGCATATTCATTTGTTTTGATAAAGTTTGATACTTTTCCTGTTTCTGATATTTCTTGAACCTTGACATTTGTAATTTCTCCATATTTACTTTCATCCAAATCAAATGTTTTAAATAGTGTATTTGTGTCTGATACGTATATGTCCCAAGTTTCAACTACATCTACTGTTCCATTTTCATTTAATGTTACTGTATAGTCAAGATTCCTCATATCTTGATATCCCGCATAAGACGTCGTATTTAATGAAAATATCAAAATTATAAACGTGAAAAATACAGTTGCTAAAAATACAATTTTTTTATTCATATTTACATTCTCCTCTTATGTTTTATTTTGCCGGACTCGAAAAGAGATTTTTCTCAGATTATTTTTCTAAACTAAAACTGTCTGGTAGTAATTCTTCAAGAGTCTTTTTTACTATTTTTCCATCTTGATAGTACATGCAAACTATAAAATCTTTTTTGCAAAACTCTGTCATGAATTGTCTACAATATCCACAAGGAGTTGTGTATATTAGATCATCTTCTCCGCCTAGGACAAGTATCGCTTCAAATTCTTTTTCTCCTTCTGATACTGCTTTTGTAAATGCTACTCTTTCTGCACAGATGGACATTATTCCGCCATTTTCTATGTTACATCCTGAATAGATTTTTCCTGTTTTCGTTAGTAAGCTACATCCTACTTTATAGTTTGAGTATGGTGTGTACGCATTTTTTCTTACATTTTTTGCTGTTTCTATTAATTTTTCAAGGTTTTTGTTTAATAATTCATTCTCATTATTATCCATATTTTATCTCCCTTTTTATCATTGCTTTTTTATGATTATATCATAGAATTTTTGATTTGCAATAGATAATATTTTTTAATTAAAATTTTCTACTTGAGCATAAAAAAGAACAGATATTGAATCTGTTCTTTTTTATAAGGGTTATCTTGATTTTGTGTATCTCTGTTTCGTTGTTCTTCCTCCTCGAATATGACGTTCTGCCTTGTTTTTATTCAGAACTTCTCTCACCTGCTTGGCAAGTATGGGATGAATTTTCGGCAATTTCTTCGTCAAATCCGTATACACCGTAGACTTAGAATAAATGCTATCTTCCGCAAGCTGCCTTACCGTCTTCCCTGTCCGCACACATTCTTTGCCCATCTGGATTACACGAAGATCAAAGCTCTCGAAGTCCAACACAACATATCCTCCTTATAAATTCCTGTAGAGTAGGTGATTTTACACCCATAGGATATTTATATTATAGCACTATTTTACATAATTTTCAATAGCTGTAACTAAGAATTGGAGAATATCTTATGATTCTCCTTCTCCTTTTAATTTTTCGGCTCTATCTGCTGTAATTAACGCATCTATCATTTCATCTAGGTCTCCATTCAAGAAGTTTTCCATCTGATATATACTTAATCCTATCCTGTGGTCTGTTATTCTTCCCTGTGGATAATTGTATGTTCTGATTTTTTCGCTTCTATCTCCTGTTCCTACTTGACTCTTTCTTTCACTTGCAAGTTTTTCATCTTGTTTTTGCTTTTCTATTTCATATAATCTTGATTTTAATAATCTCATTGCATATTCTCTGTTTTGTACTTGTGATCTTTCTGTTTGGCATTCTGCAACTATTCCTGTTGGTTCGTGGATTAATCTAACTGCAGATGATGTTTTGTTTACGTGCTGTCCTCCTGCTCCAGATGCTCTATATACTTCCATCTTGATATCTGCTGGATTTATTTCTATTTCTACATCTTCTACAACTGGTAATATTGCTACTGTTGCAGCTGATGTATGTATTCTTCCACTACTTTCTGTATCTGGTACTCTTTGAACTCTGTGTGCTCCACTTTCAAATTTTAATCTGCTGTATACTCCTTTTCCTGTAATCATGAATGTTACTTCTTTATATCCACCAAGTTCTGTTTCGTTTTCATTTAATATATCTAATTTCCAATGTTTCTTTTCAGCATACATTGAATACATTCTGAATAATGTTCCCGCAAATAGTGCTGCTTCTTCTCCTCCTGCTCCTGCTCTTATTTCACATATTATATTTTTATCATCATCTGGGTCTTTTGGTATCAAAAGTATTTTTAATTCTTCTTCTATTTTAGGTAATTCTTCTTTTGCTTGATCTATTTCTAATTGTGCTAATTCTCTAAGTTCAGGATCTTTTAATAATTCTTGATTTTCTTCTATTGTCTGTTCTGCTTTTTTGTATTCTCTATATTTTTCTACTATAGGAGTAAGTTCTGAGTGTTCCTTCATAAGTTTTTGCCAAGAATTTGTTTTTGCAATTTCTTCTGGGTCGCTAATCTTGACGGTTAATTCATCATATCTCTTTTCTACATCTTCTAATCTTTGGAACATTATATTTCCCCTTTCTTTAACATTTAACTATCCTTGGTATTATATAATCTTTTTTAGGTATTGTCAACACTTAGAAGTATCTTGTTGTATGATATATCTTGACTTTCTAATGCCTCGCATTCTCTATTTGTGCAAGTCAAGATTATAATTTGTCTATTTTGATAGTTATCACTTAAAAATTCAAGTACATTTTCTAATCTTTTCCTGTCAAAATATGCGAATGTTTCATCAAGTATTATTGGCATGTTTTCTTCTATTAACTCATTTATGCTTGAGATTCTAAGTGATAAATATAATTCGTCAATTGTCCCTGTGCTTAGTACATCTGCTTTCACATACTTACCATCTTCTGTTTCTATCATTAATTCATTTTCCTGATTTACTTTCACTTTTTTATATTTACCATTAGTTATCTTGTCTATTGCGTTTGATAAATCGACTGTAAACTTTGGAGTTACGTTTTCTCTCATTTCTATGTATGCACTTTCAAGCGCCTCTTTTGCAATTTCTATTGATTCATTGTAGTTTAAAAGATCTTCGTACTCTTCTTGGCTAGCTTTAAGCTCTTCTTGTATTTTTGCAGAGTCCCCAAGTTTGTTTGTTATCTCTCTTTGTTTCATTTCTAATTTAGTTAACTCTAGTTTTAGTTCATTTATAAAATTCTGTTTTTGAATGACATTATCATTTTCAAGTTTTTTTATTAATAGATTATCTGAATTTTGTATTTTTGAATATCGGCTTTTCAGGTTTGATTTTTGTAAATCTATTTTTGCTTTTATATCTTCTTCTCTCTCAATTATTAATTTTTCTTTGTCCTTGATTTCATTTTCAAGTAACTCTAGTTTTGTTTTTAATCGTTCAAGTTGTTTGTTTTTTTGCTCATTATTTTGTTTTATATTTTTATTTTTAATTATATTTATGATCAAGCTAATTAGCGTAATTGCGCATGCTATCACAAGTAGAGATATTCCTATTGTTTTCTTGTTTATCAAGTACATCATTATTCCAATTATAGTTAACAATACTGATATTATGTATGTTATTATTGGTATTTTTACCTTTTTTTCAAGTTCTATTTGATTTATATTTTCTTCTATGTTTTCTTTTTGTAGTTCTATTTCGTTTTTTGCACTTTTATTTACATTTATTTTTTCTTCTTCTAATTTTTCATCATTCTGTAATTTTTGTAATTCTTGAAATATTTCTAATTCTTTTTTTGCGTCATCAAGTTTGTTTGTTATTTCATCTTTTGCATCTTCTATCTCATTCTCAAAAGATTCCATTTCTTCTAGTTCTTTTTTACGGTTATTTAATTCATCTATTTTTTTCTCAAGGATATATAGTGGTTTTGTAGGGCTTTTTAATGTTCCTATTTCTTCTGTTTGTATTTTATTTAGTTTTGCTAGAACTTTTTGGTATGAAACATCATCTTCCCCTGTTGACATGATATTTGATGCTTTCTGTATCAATGTATTTTGTTTCTTCTCATCAAGTTTTACTTCTTGCTGCATTATTACTTGAGACATATTAAATAGCTCTTGATCAACTTTGGTTTGTTCTAAAAAATACTGATTTCCATAGGTTTTATCTACTGTATACATTTTACTTACATCATTCCCACTTTTATCAAAAATTTGTGGATTCTTTTTTGTAAAATCTCTATATACTTGATATTCTTGATTATTATCAAGAATGTATGTTATACTCCCAGAAAATTCTTCTCCCTTCCAAGGCATATATTTATCATAGTCGCTCATTTTTTGTTTATTTTTATTTTTACTCATTCCATAGAACATGCCTGTTATAAATTTCAAGAGTGTTGTTTTGCCACTCTCATTTTCTCCATATATAACATTTATTCCATTTTTGAACTCTATTTCTTGATTTTTTAATTTTCCAAAATTGTTTATTTTAATCTTTTTTATTCGCATCAAATTTTCCTTTCTTTCTATTTATCAAAGGCGTTCAAACCGATTTCTATAGCTTTATAAATCTTTTCACTGTCTTCTGGAAATTCCTTGAGCCTTTCTTGAAGCTTTCTTATAAATATTCCTTCAAGGTTATTCTTCTTGGCTTTTAAATTCAAATCTATTCCTATTTTGGTCATATCTTTTATTTTTATTACATTTTGATGAACTATATATTTTAGAATTTTATTTGAATTTATATCTATGTATTTTTCACCTGTAAGTATTATTTTCCAATATTTATCTTGTTCAAATTTGCCATCATTGATTTTTTCTATTAATTCTTCTTCTGATGCTATATCAGTTACATCAAGTTTTAGTTCTGCATATTCTTTTTCATCTACAGGTACAAATTCTAGTTTTAGTTCTTTTGTATTTTCATCTATTTCTCCGCACAATCATTCCATGTGGGCCTATTTCATCAAATCCAAGTGATATAAGTGATCCTGGGTATACAATGTTTTCTTGATATATTGTCTGATGAATATGGCCTAATGCAATGTAGTAAAATCCCTGATTTTTTAGGATTGCTTTTGATAGTGGATTATATAGCATTTCATTTTCTTTCGCCCCATCAAGTGTTCCATGTGTTAGCAAAATATTTATTTTATTTTTTTCAAGTTCTATATTTTCATATTCAAATCTTTTCATGTAAAAGTCTTGAAATCCATAGCCATATATACATACATTTTTGTCTTCTATTTTCTCTAATTTTTCTTGAAATATTTTTACATTTCCGGCCCAATTATTGTATTTTTCATAATATGAATTTTTTATATATGGATCATGATTTCCTGGTATAATATATATTTTTGTTTCAGGAATTGTTTCAAATAATTTATTTATGTAGAGTATTGTGGATTGTTTAATATACTCATTTTCATACAAATCGCCACATATAAATAGATATGGAACATTTTCTTTCCTGATATATTCAATTACTTTTTTGAAAGCATTTCTTTGTTCAAGTCTTCTCTGTTCTCCAAGTTTTTTCGTCTCAAGTGTTGTAAATGGGCTATCAAAATGCACATCTGCTATATGCACAAATTTCAATTTTCATCATTCCTTTTAAATTTTTTTAGAGTTTTCTTGATGTCAAGTTCTATTATTGCCACTGGTATCAAAACCATGATATACGGGAATACATACCTTGATTTTGCTTCCCACATTGTGTGGAATAAGAATCCTCCTATGAAGATCGTTATAAGTAATATAACTTCATTTGATAGATTTTTTCTGTTTTTTATTAGTGTAAGTAGTGTTCCCCCCACTATAATGAATATTAATGCTCTTTGATAATGTTGCACCATGTGATATCCTGTTGAGTATTTGACATTTCTATCTTCTTCTTTGTATTGAAAATTTTGATTGTAGAATAATCCTCCATAGCTTGGCTCTGCCCACATTGATCTTGTTTTTCTAAAGTAAAATTCAGCCATTTCTTTTGGATTTTCTTGAAAATATTTTATCCTTGATTTTATCATTATGTTAAACATTGTTTTTGATATTTCGGGATTTTCTGTTGTATATCTTAATTTAGCTATATCATAGTTGTACCATCCGAGATGTACATTCTCCTTCTTGAATTCCCATACAGATCCATCCTGATGCTGGGAAAGATCCGTTCTTGTCCAAATTTAGTTTACTCAAGTAGTAATTTTTTATTATTGTTGATGGAATAATTAGCATTGCAATTAGTCCTATGACTACTGCGATTCTAGTTAAAATATCTTTTGCTGTTTTTTTGGTATCACCTTTTGTTATCATATCCAAGAATAGATAAATGAGTATTGCTATAACAAATATTAATGAATTTGTTCTAACCATACATGCTAAGGTGAGTGATAATATTGAAAAAATTGCATATCTTATCTTTTTATCGTTTACATGCCTGATTATAAAGTACAATCCAAGCATTGAAAATGCTAATCCTGGTATATCTCCGTATGCAAATACACAGAGTAAGAATATTGGTAAGAATGTAAATATTAATATTGTTCCTTGATATTTATTTGTTTTATATTTTTTAGATATTTCGTTACATATTAGATATGTTGAAACTACTGTCAGTGCATTGCAGAATACATTAAATTGCATGATAATTACAATTGCTGTGCTATTGAATATGTGAAATAGTATATTCCATACAAATGATAATGTTATTTGTTGTGGGTAACATTCTAGGTAACTAGTCATTGATATATTTCCATATACATCATTAGTATTGGCTACATATTCTTGTATATTGCCATCTTTCATGGCTGCAGCTAATTCATAGGTATACTTTTGATCTGCTGATAATGCTATGTATCTATTATCTATCCATAGTAATTGGCATATTATATATATTACAACAAAGATACCAAATACGAAGTTTTTATCTTTTATTATATAAGATTTTTTCTTGATTATTTGTGATACTACTATTATAGCAACTGCTATCAATACTGAGCATGATATATCGATTAGGTTATTTTTATTTACTATTATTCTTTCATCACGTGTTATTCCCATTGTGTACACAATATTAAGAATTAATACAATTATTAATAGTACTATTGCTATAGCCCATGGTATTTTTTTTAAAATTTTACTCATTGGTTTCTCCTTTTTTTACATCAAGTGTTGTTTTGATATCAATATTTTAACATAGTAAATTTAAAATGTGAATAGTTTTTTATAATATAGAAGAAGTCGCTTTCTTGATTTTCCCTAAAATAATAAAAGCAATAATAACTAATTATTATTGCTTTTATTATTTTTATTCTTACTTATCTTCTACTGGTCCAAATAGTTCATCAAATTTTGCTTCAAGTTCTTTCTGTAGATCTATTTCTTCTTGGTTTTCTGTTTCGTTTATATTTTCTGATGATTCTTGGAGTATGTCTTGTGGAAGTACTGGTGCTACATCTTCTTTTGGATTTTCTGTTTTTGGCTCTTGTGTATTTTTTGTATCTTCTTCTACAAATAAATCATCAAGACTTTCTACTTTTAAATCCTGAACTCCACCGTTCTTTTTTTCTGGGACATAAGGGTTATATGGATTATATTTTCTCCAAGTTCCTCTATCTATATCTCTTGAATCATTATGATTTAACGTAAATTCTGCTAGTTTTTTTACCTCTGGATTCAAGAAGTAATAATATTTTTTTGCTTTTATCGGTCTTACACCTTTTTCAAATATTATACAGTAATCATTATCAAATCTTCTAAGCTCATCTGGTGTTAGAAGTGCTCTTGCATTAATTTGGTCTGATACACTTTTTCCCTGCATCCAATTGTGTCTATCTTTGTTTACAGATATACTATCCCTTGAGACTGTTTTTTCTCCTAATGCTTTAGAGAAATATTCTACCGTTTTTTGAGAATTGCTTCCTAAGAATATATGTGTATCGCAGTTACCTATGATTGTTTCATAGGACTTTTCATATACTGCCTCAAGTTGGTCTAAGTTTTGTAAAATTACACTAAATTGTATTTTTCTACTTCTACTTGTTGATATTTTTTTATCAAAGTCTGGTACTTTTCCTATATTAGCGAACTCATCTAATATGAAGTATGTAGGCATAGGAAGTGTTCCCCCGCTTAAATCTGCAAAGTCATATAATTGTTGTATCATTTGGGCAAAGAATATTGTAAGTAGGAAATCATACGCTGTATGTGTGTCTGATGATATAACATATACTGCTGTCTTTTTCTTTCCTATTTCTTCAAAATCTATTGTATCTGTTGAAGTTAATTCTGCAATTTCTTTTGAATCAAATTTTCCAAGTTTTGATTGTAATGAGCTCAAGATTGATCCATATGTTTTTTCTGGTGCTATTTCTATTGATTTATAATACATTCTAGCAGGGTGATCATAAGGAAGAGTTCCAATAAGTTCTGAAAGTAAATTATTTCCACCATTTGTATTTGCTGCTCTAACTAGTTCTGCACAGCTTGCTAAGTTTTGCTCTTCTTCTGGTCTTGTTGCTAGTAGATAATAGATTAATGCTTTAAGTAACATTTCTGCCATATCATCCCAATAAGGGTCTGCTGTACTTCCTTCTACTTTTTGTCCCTTGACTATTGTATTTGCAATTACATCTACATCTAGTTCTGATGATATGTGCATAAGAGGATTATATCCATCACTATTTTGTGGTCTTACTAAGTTTAATACTTTTATTTCATATCCATTTCTTTGTAAAAATCCTGCTGTTTTATCATAGAGCTCTCCTTTTGGATCTGTAAATACATAAGATCCTAACATTTGGTAAGCATTTGGAATAGAGTATGCTGCAGATTTACCAGATCCTGAACCGTCCAACTACTAATACATTTATATTTCCTCTTTTATCAACTGGTAAGAAATTATTTTCTGCAAGTCTTATTCCTTTGTTTTTACTTAGTATCTTATATTGTTCTCCCTTAGTTGCCCAATCACTTGATCCTTGCTCTATATCTGAATATTCGTTTTTTGGTGCTGTTTTTACAAATCCTACAAACATGAATACTGCATATACTATTGTAAATTTCCAAAGTAAACTAAAAAATTGTGGCATGTAGTTTCCAAAATTTCCGAATTACTTCTCCTAATTTTGAATATGCCGCAATTGATTCTGTTACAAATTCACCAAAATTAAATACACCATTTACTGTAGAGCTGTCTTGTGCATAAGCAAGTGGTGCAACAAGTACTATGGCCATAAATAACCATAGTACTGCAAATATTACAAATCTTCCTTTATTTCTTCTAATTGCTCCCTTGATTTTGTAGTTCATATTGTTTCACCTTTCTCTTTTGTTATATAGATTATTTTTCTTCTTCTCTGTCATCATTTCTAACTTGTTCATTATCTACAGCTTTAATTGTTATGTATTCTCCTACTTTCGCATTTACAAGATCTGCTACTTTAACTGTTTTACCATTTGTAAATACCATTTCATTTATCTTTTCTCCGACTACACAGCTAATACTTACCTTAGTAATAGAGTCTGTTGATGGTACTCCAGTTTTTTCTTTTAATTCTTTTGCCATTTTTATTTCCTCCTAGCTCTCTCTTATTTCGAATGCGAAATAAGATTTATACGGTTTTAATTTACATTTTCCTTTAACTTCATTTGTTTTTTCATCAAAATATAACACCGGCTTTACTTCTTCTGCTGTCTCTGGATCAATTATTGATATTGCCCTTTTTAAATTTGGTGTATATGTAAAATCTCTATATTCACTTTCTTCTTCTGAATATATTGTATTGAATTTAAAAGGTGTTGGTTTTTTACTTATTCTAACTTCATCACCTATTAATAATCCATTATTGATTACTACTTTTTCTTTTCCAAAAGAAAAAATTACAAGTTGATTTCCTTCTGGGATTGGTTCATCTACAAAATATGTTTTTCTAGTTGAATCTCCTCTAATTTCTGATGTAAAATCTAATCTCTCTAGTGTGTACTTTGGATATTTGTCTTGATATTCTTTCTTTGTTTTATTTATTTGATATATTACTGTGTTTATTCCTTTTGGATCCGTTATGCTAAAATGTTTTCCTTCTACTATGTCCATTTTTGCACCTCTTTCCAATTTATGCCTAGCTTGTCTTTGGTAAAATTTCACTAAACATAATTATACATTATTTTTAACACATTGTCAAGTTTATTCATAAAATTATTATGTCGACTGTTGGTGATTAATAATACTTATCTGTATTTATTTTATTGATTTTTATGTAATATGTTTTATCTAGGATTAAATGTTGATACCTCTTTTAGCTTTTCATATAGTTTGATTTCATCTTGTGATAAGTTTTTTGGCACAACTATTTTTACTTCTGCAATTAGGTCTCCTCGTCCACCTTTTCCATCTTGATATCCCTTTTGCGATAAACGTATTTTTTCTCCACTTTGTATTCCTTGATTTATATATACTGTTTCTTCTCCGTCTATTGTGCTAATCGCTATTCTTGAGCCAAGTGCCGCTTCCCATGGTGTGATTTTCAAATCTGTATAAAGAGTACGACCTTGAAGTCTGAAGTTTTTGCTGTTTAATATATTTATTCTAATTAGTAGATCACCGTTTTTTGCTCCGTTTTCTCCTTTTTTCCCTTGACCTACTAATCTTATTTTCTCATTGTTTCTGATTCCAGCTGGAATTTTTACTGTAAATGTTTTCATTTTTCCGTCTATTGCTCGTAATGATATTTTTTTGTTTACTCCGAAGAATGCTTCTTCTATGCTAACATCTATTGCTGTTTCAATGTTTTCTCCCTTGATTTTTATTTCTCTTATTTTTGGCTTTTTTTCTCGTTTTTCTTTTTTTGCACCAAAAAACATATTTATTATTTCTCCAAAAACACTATCACTCTGCTTCATATTGTCTTTGTTTTCTTCGCGATTTTTTCTTCTTCCAATATTTGTATTCCACTGTCTATCATATTTTCGTCTGCTTGATGGATTAGACAATATTCTATATGCTTCGTTTATATCTTTAAAACGATCTTCTGAATAGTTTTGATTTTCATTTAAATCTGGGTGATACTTTTTGGCTTGCTCTCTATATTTTAATTTTATTTCTTCTGCACTTACTTTATTTGTTTCAAATCCTAATATTTTATAATAGTCTTTAAATATCATTTAACATCCTCCATCCTCATGGTAGCATTTATTATATCATGTTTCTTTGGCTAATTCAATTAATTTATCTAATAATTTACTATAATTTATTCCATAGTGTTCAAATAATTTTGGATACATACTTATTCCGTGTAAATCCTGGTAGAGTATTTATTTCATTGAGGTATATTTTATTTGTATCTTTTTCTACGAAGAAATCAACTCGTGATAGCCCTTTTCCATCTACTGCTTTAAATGCTTTTATTGCTATTTTTCTTATTTCTTCCTGTTTTTCATTTGGTATATCTGCTGGAATAAAGGTTCTTGATTCTTGGTTTTTATATTTAGCATCAAAGCTATAGAATTCATCTGCTGATTTTATTTCTCCAACATATGATGCTATTACTTCTTGATTTCCTAAAACTGCACATTCTACTTCATGTCCTTTTATTTCTTGCTCTACCAATATTTTTTTATCAAATTTACTAGCATATTCTATTGCAGTTTTTAATTCTTTTCTATCCTTTGCTTTACTTATTCCAACACTTGATCCTGAATTAGAGGGTTTGATAAACATTGGATAGTTTAGGTTTGTTTCTATGATTTTGCATATTTCTTCAAGATCACATTTTTTTTCATTAAAACTTTTATCTATGTATATGTATTCATCTTGAAATTTTCTTATATATTCTGATTTTGCTTGTTCAATACCTGCTTTGTCTAAAATGATCTTTGTATATACTTTATCCATACATACTGCAGATGCAAGAACTTTGCATCCTACATAAGGCTTTTTGATCATTTCAAATAATCCTTGTATTGTTCCATCTTCTCCATTTGCTCCATGTAACACTGGAAAAATTACGTCTTGTTTTTTTAGTACTTCAAGTATATTGTCAATTTTTTTAAGTTCTTCTATTTTTTCATCTATTTGTAGAGGCTCTATTTTCTCTATATCTTTTGTGTATTCGTACCAGGTTCCATCTCGATCAACATATATTGGTAAGATTTCATATTTGCTTTTATCAAGATTACTTATTACTGATGTTCCTGATACAATTGATACATCATGTTCAGTTGATGTACCTCCAAAAATAACTGCTAATTTCATAATGTTTTCCTCCCATAAATTTGAATTTATTAACGATTGTGGTCTTGAGCTTGAGTTTTATTAATTTTGAGTCAAGACTACTTTTCTAGTTTTTTTACTATTTCATCAAAGTGCATTCTATTAGATGCTTTAATCAAAATATAATCATTTTCTTTTATGATGTTTTTCAAGGTTTCTATTGCTTCTTCTTGAGTATCATACGTAAATATATTTTGTTCTTCCATTCCTAAGCTTTTTGCTCTAGCTGAAATATATTTTGAGGCTTTTCCGACAGTTACCAATATATCTATTTTATTTTTGTATATTTCTTCTCCAACTTTTTCATGAAGTTCTTTCTCAAATTTTCCTAGTTCAAACATATCTCCTAATACTGCTATTTTTCTTCCGCCTTTTATACTGCTTAGATACTCTATGCCCGCTTTCATAGAATCATAGCTTGCATTATAGCTGTCATTTATCAAGGTTGATGAATTAATTCCTTGTTTGGTTTCCATTCTTCTTGAAGTAAGTTTGAATTCTTTTATCCCTTCTATTATTTTTTCCATTTCTATATTGTTTTGTCTTCCTACACATATTGCGCATAAGCTATTTGTTATAAAGTGTTTACCACCGATATTTATTTCTACATTGTATGTTTTGCCATCTACTTCCACAGTAAATTTGCTTCCGTCAGATTTTGCAGAAATATTTTCTGCCATAACATCACTTTTGTTTTCTATTCCATAGGTTATTATATTTTTATGATCTTTATTATCTAAATACCACTGATGTAACATATCGTTGTCATTATTAATGATGATAGGTGCATCTTCTTCCATCCCTTCTAATATTTCTAATTTTGCTTTTAATATATTTTCTCTTGAGCCAAGTTCTCCTATATGTGATGTACCTATATTTGTTATGACTGACATTGTAGGTCTTGAAATTTGAGTAAGTACACTTATTTCTCCTTGATGATTCATTCCCATTTCTATTACTGCAGCTGTTTCATCTTTTAAAGATAGTATAGTTAGAGGAACTCCAATGTGATTATTGTAATTTCCAATTGTTTTAAGTGTATTATATTTTTTTGACATTACACTTGAGATGATATCTTTTGTACTAGTTTTTCCTACACTTCCTGTAACTCCGATAACTGGTATATTATACATGCTTCTCTTGTATTTTGCGATTTCTTGTATGGCTTTTATTGTATCTTCTACTTTTATTAATATTTTATCTTGATATTTTTTGAGTGTGTCCTGGTTTATTTCTATATCTTGTATAATACATGCTTTTGCTCCGGTTTTCAAATGCTTGATCATAGAAGTTACTTCCGTTAAATTTTTCTCCTTTTATTCCAATATATGTATCTCCTTCTTGTATCTCTCTTGTGTCTTTTTTAAAGTTTTTTAATATGGCCTCTTTTTCTCCACATAGAAGCTCTCCGCTTGCATATATTTATTACATTTTGTACTGTTATATCGTTCATATTTTCCTCCATATTTAGATGATATGTTATATTTTATCATAATGTTAATCAAATTAAAAGAAAATACTTGAATTTAACAAAATGAATTTTTTAGTTTTCAAGAGGCTCTTTGGATAGTATAAACCCTTCTAAATGTAGTTTTGTAAAATTGTATATTGGATAAAAAAAGAATTAGATGTTATTTTTCATCTAATTCTTTTATCTTATATGAAACTATTAAAAATTATGATTGCTATTTTACTTATCCTGCTACATTTTCTGCATTTTCATTGGTGCTTTCAGGATTCTCCCCATCTAAAGTTTCTTCCGTGTTTATCTTGATATCTTTATATCTAGGAAGTCCTGTTCCTGCTGGGATAAGTTTACCTATGATTACATTTTCTTTTAGTCCGATTAGTGAATCTGTCTTACCTTTTATTGCAGCTTCTGTTAATACTTTTGTTGTCTCCTGGAATGATGCTGCTGATAAGAAGCTTTCTGTTGCAAGAGATGCTTTTGTGATTCCTAGCAAGACTCTATGTCCTGTTGCTGGTTTTCCGCCGTTCTCTACTGTCTTTTGATTTATTTCTTCTAATTCATACATATCAACTAAAGAATTTCCATATAGGCCTGTATCTCCTGGGTCTTGTACTCTTACTCTCTTGAGCATTTGTCTTCCTATTACTTCAATGTGTTTATCGTTTATATCAACACCTTGGTTTCTATAAACTTTTTGAACTTCTTGTATTAGATATTTATATACACCTTCTGGGCCATTAATTACAAGTATTTCATTTGGATTTACAGATCCTTCTATTAATTGTTCTCCTTTTTCTATTTGTTGTCCATCTTTTACTCTTAGTTTTGCTCCAAATGGGATTGTATATGTTTTAGCTTCTTCTTTATTTTTGACGATAATTTCCTTTTTGTTTCCGTCTTCTTTTATTTTAACTTTTCCTGCTATTTCAGAAATTATTGCAAGTCCCTTTGGTTTTCTTGCTTCGAACAATTCTTCAACTCTTGGTAAACCTTGTGTAATATCTCCTCCTGCTACACCTCCCATGTGGAATGTACGCATTGTTAACTGTGTTCCTGGTTCACCTATTGATTGTGCTGCAATTATACCAACTGCTTCTCCTATGTTTACTTTAGTACGTGTTGCAAGTCCCATACCATAGCATTTACTGCAGACTCCGTGTTTTGTTCTACATGTTAGAGATGAACGTACTTTAACTCTTGTTATTCCACTATCAACGATTTTCTTTGCTATTTCATCATCTATCATTGTATCAGTATCTGCAAGTATTTCTCCTGTTTCAGGATGAACTATGTTTTCTACTGGATATCTTCCTTCAAGTCTTTCTTGTAATTTTTCTATTATTTGATTTCCATCTTTTATATCTTCTACTATTATTCCGTCAGTTGTTCCGCAGTCATCTTCTCTAACTATTATATCTTGGCTTACATCTACTAATCTTCTGGTCAAATATCCAGAGTCTGCTGTTCTTAGGGCTGTATCTGCTAAACCTTTTCTTGCACCGTGTGAAGATATGAAGTATTCAAGTGCATCTAGTCCCTCTCTAAAGCAAGATTTGATAGGTATTTCTACTGTTTTTCCTGATGTATTTGCCATAAGTCCACGCATACCTGCTATTTGTCTTAATTGGTTCATATTTCCGTCTTGCTCCAGATTGTGCCATCATATATATTGGGTTTAATTCATCAAAGTTATCTTTCATTGCTTCTGTTACATCATCTGTAACTTTTTCCCATATTTTAATTGTAGATAAGTATCTTTCTTCGTTTGTTATTAATCCACGTTTGTATTGTTTTGTTATATTATCTACTTCTTCTTCTGCTTCTGCTAAGATTTTTTCCTTTGCTTTTGGAACGCTTACATCTGCAACAGATACTGTGATTGCTCCTTTTGTTGAATATTTATAACCTATTGATTTTATATAATCCAATACTTCTGCAGTTTTGCTAAATCCATGTTTATTTATACATTTAGCTACTATTGTTCCTAAGTTTTTCTTGATTACTGGGAAATCTATTTCTAATTTGAATAGATTTTCTTCTTTGCTTCTATCTACAAATCCTAAATCTTGTGGTATTCCCTGATTATATATTATTCTTCCTACTGTTGTTTCTACTTTTTGTGTTTTTACAACTCCATCTATTTCTTTGCTTCTTCTTACATTTATTTTTGCATGTAATTCCAAATCACCGTTTTGATATGCAAGTAATGCTTCGTCTTCATCCTTGAAGTACATTCCTTCACCTTTTTCTCCATCTACTTGCATTGTTAAATAATAACTTCCTAGTATCATATCCTGTGTTGGTACTGTTACTGGTTTTCCATCTTGTGGTTTAAGTAAGTTATTTACTGATAACATCAAATATCTAGCTTCTGCTTGTGCTTCTGGTGATAATGGAACATGGACTGCCATTTGGTCTCCATCAAAGTCAGCATTAAATGCTGTACATACTAATGGGTGTAGTTTTATTGCTCTACCTTCTACAAGTACTGGCTCAAATGCTTGAATACCTAATCTGTGTAATGTTGGCGCACGGTTTAATAGTACTGGGTGATCTTTTATAACTTCTTCAAGTATATCCCATACTTCTGGTCTTAATCTTTCTACCATTCTTTTAGCATTCTTGATATTGTGTGCTATATTACGTTTTACAAGTTCTTTCATAACAAATGGTTTGAATAATTCTACTGCCATTTCTTTAGGTAATCCGCATTGATACATTTTAAGTTCAGGTCCAACTACTATAACTGAACGTCCTGAATAGTCAACTCTTTTTCCTAGTAAGTTTTGTCTGAATCTACCTTGTTTTCCTTTTAGTAGATCTGATAATGATTTTAATGGTCTATTTCCTGCTCCTGTTACAGGTCTTCCACGTCTACCATTATCTATTAGTGCATCTACAGATTCTTGTAACATTCTTTTTTCGTTTCTTACTATTATCTCTGGTGCTCCTAATTCCAATAATCTTTTTAATCTGTTATTTCTGTTTATTACTCTTCTATATAAATCGTTTAAATCTGATGTTGCAAATCTACCACCATCTAGTTGTACCATTGGTCTCAAGTCTGGTGGAATTACAGGTATAACATTCATTATTGTCCATTCTGGTTTGTTTCCAGATGTTCTAAATGATTCTACTGTGTCTAATCTTTTTGCTAATTTTAATTTTTTCTGTTCGCTTGATTTATTTATTTCTTTTATTATTTGAGCTGATAATTTGTCAAGGTCGATTTCTTCAAGTAATTTTCTAATTGCTGCTGCTCCCATTTCAGCTTTAAATGAGCCTTTTCCATATTTTTCTACTGCTTCGCCATATTCTTTTTCACTTAAAACTTGACCCTTGATTAATCCTGAAGTTCCTTTATCTGTGACTATATATGATGCAAAATATATTACTTTTTCTATGCTTCTTGGTGAAATGTCTAGAAGTAATGCGATTCTGCTTGGTATTCCTTTGAAATACCATATGTGGGCAACTGGAGCAGCTAGCTCTATATGTCCCATTCTTTCTCTTCTTACTTTTGATTTAGTAACTTCTACACCACATCTGTCACAAACTATTCCTTTATATCTAACTCTTTTATATTTTCCACAGTGGCATTCCCAGTCTTTTACTGGTCCAAATATTCTTTCACAGAACAAGCCATCTTTTTCTGGTTTTAAAGTTCTATAATTTATTGTCTCAGGTTTTTTTACTTCACCTTTTGACCATTCTCTTATTTTTTCATCAGATGCAAGTCCTATTTTTAATTTATCAAACAATTCTAATTCGTCCATGAATTATAGACCCCCTTGTTAATATTTTTAATCAATTACATATCTTGATCAGTTTCTATATTGTCTTCTGCTAAATCATTATCAAAAATTTCTTCGTCATCTATAATATCTTCGTCATTCAAGAAATTTTCATCATCTATTACGTCTTCATCATTGTATATTTCGTCTTCGTCTGTTATTTCTCCATCAAGTGTTTCTTCTACATAACCATCTGCTAATTCATCTTCGCTTATTTCTTGCATCTTGAATTTTTGTCCTCTATCTAAATTAAAGTCTATTCCTTCTTCTATATTTTCTTTAAGTTCTAGTTCTTTGCCTTCTTCAGAATATAGTCTTACATCTAGTCCTAAGCTTTGTAGTTCTTTTATTAATACTTTGAAACCTGCTGGCACTCCTGGTTCAGGAATATTTTCTCCTTTTACTATTGCTTCATAAGTCTTGATTCTTCCTACTACATCATCTGATTTTACAGTTAACATCTCTTGAAGTGTATGTGATGCTCCATATGCTTCAAGTGCCCAAACTTCCATTTCTCCAAATCTTTGTCCACCAAATTGAGCTTTTCCTCCAAGTGGTTGTTGTGTAACTAATGAGTAAGGTCCAGTAGAACGAGCATGTATTTTGTCATCTACTAAGTGGTGTAGTTTAAGCATATACATTACTCCAACTGTTATTGGCTTATCAAATGGTTCTCCTGTTCTTCCATCATATAGTATCGTTTTTCCATCTTCTGATAATCCTGATTTTTTAAGTAATTGTACTATTTCTTCTTCAGTTGCACCATCAAATACTGGAGTTGCAACTTTCATTCCTAATGCCTTTGCTGCTGCTCCTAAGTGAACCTCTAAAACTTGACCTAAGTTCATACGTGAAGGAACACCTAGAGGGTTTAAAACTACATCTACTGGAGTTCCATCTGGCATAAATGGCATATCTTCAACTGGTAGTATTCTTGATATAACACCTTTGTTTCCATGACGTCCTGCCATTTTATCTCCAACTGATATTTTTCTTTTTTGAGCTATATAACATCTTATTACTTGATTTACGCCTGGGCCTAATTCATCAGAGTTCTCTCTTGTGAATATTTTTACATCTACGATTGTTCCTGATTCTCCATGTGGTACACGAAGTGATGTATCTCTTACCTCCCTAGCTTTCTCACCAAATATTGCACGAAGTAATCTTTCTTCAGCTGTAAGTTCTGTTTCTCCTTTTGGAGTAACTTTTCCAACTAAGATATCTCCTGGTCTTACTTCTGCACCTATTCTAATTATTCCGTTTTCATCTAGATCTTTTAATCCATCTTCTCCAACGTTTGGTATATCTCTTGTTATTTCTTCTGGTCCTAATTTTGTATCACGACAATCACATTCATATTCTTCTATATGAATTGATGTGTATACGTCTTCTTTAACTAATCTTTCACTTAAAAGTATAGCATCCTCATAGTTGTAACCTTCCCATGTTGTGAAAGCTATTATTACGTTTTTACCTAATGCCATTTCTCCATTTTGTGTAGAAGGTCCATCTGCTATAACGTCTCCTGCTTTAACTTTTTCACCTTTTACTACGATTGGCTTTTGGTTTATACATGTTCCACCATTTGTTCTCTTGAATTTACGTAATTTATAAGTTTCTATTTCTCCCTTTGTTGTTTCAAGTGTGATCTCATCACCTGTAACTTTTTTAATTGTACCGTTTGATTTTGCAAGTATCATTATTCCTGAGTCTTTTGCAGCTTTATACTCTATTCCTGTTCCAACTATTGGTGAATCTGTTATCATAAGTGGAACTGCTTGACGTTGCATGTTTGCTCCCATAAGTGCACGGTTTGCATCATCATGCTCTAAGAATGGTATCATTGCTGCTCCAACTGATACTAATTGTTTTGGTGATACATCCATATAATCTACTTTGTCTGCTGCAACTTCTGTTACTTCATCATAGTATCTAACTTTTATTTTTTTATTTACGAATTTTCCGTCTTTTCCTATTGGTTCATTTGCTTGTGCTATTGCGTGTCCATCTTCATCATATGCTGCCATATATACTATTTCGTCTGTTACTTTGTGTGTTTTTGGATCTATCTTTCTATATGGTGTTTCTATAAATCCATATTCATTAATTATGGCAAATGAAGAAAGTGCTGAAATTAGTCCTATGTTTGGTCCTTCTGGTGATTCGATTGGGCAAAGTCTTCCATAGTGTGTATAGTGTACATCTCTTACTTCGAATCCTGCTCTTTCACGAGAAAGTCCTCCAGGTCCTAATGCAGATATTCTTCTCTTGTGTGTTAATTCTGATAATGGATTTGTTTGATCCATGAATTGTGAAAGTTGTGAACTTCCGAAAAATTCATTTATTGATGATGTTATAGGTTTTGCGTTAATTAATGTTTGTGGAGTTACTATATCTAGGTCTTGTATTGTCATTCTTTCTCTTACAACTCTTTCAAGTCTTGTTAAACCTATTCTAAATTGATTTTGTAAAAGTTCTCCAACGCTTCTTATACGTCTATTTCCTAAATGGTCAATATCATCTACTGATCCTAAATTATGGCCTAAGTTTAATAGATATCCAACAGATGCAATTATATCTTCTGTTGTTATATGTTTTGGAACAAGGTCATTTATGTTTTCTTTGATTGCTTTTTTCAAGTCTTTTTTATTTGTTACTTCTAATATATGTTTTAGTACTGCATAATTTACTTCTTCTTTTATGTTTAAATCACTTAAATCAATATCTACAACATTGTGGATATCAACTGTTCCATTTCCTATTATTCTTACTTTTTTATCTTCTACTTTTACATTTACAATATTTATTCCACTATCTTGTATTTTACGTGCCATTTCACTTGTGATAACTGTATCCTTAGGAACTAAGATTTCTCCTGTTTCTTGATCAACTATGTCATCATAAGCTACTTGATTTGTTATTCTTGATGCTAATCCTAATTTTTTGTTAAATTTATATCTTCCAACTTTAGCTAAATCATATCTTCTTTCATCAAAGAACAAGCTGTTGAATAGATTTCTTGAAGCTTCTACTGATGGTAACTCTCCTGGTCTTAATTTTTTATATATTTCGATTAGAGCTTCATCTTGATTTGTTGTTGTATCTTTTTGTAATGTTGCTAATATTTTTTCGTCTTCTCCGAACATTTCTATGATTTGTTCATTTGTAACTAGTCCAATTGCTCTTAAAAGAGTTGTTACTGGTAGTCTTCTTGTCCTATCTACTCTTGCATAAAAAATATCATTGGCATCTGTTTCGTACTCTATCCAAGCACCTCTTATTGGCATTACTGTAGATGTATATATTTTTTTACCTGTTTTATCAAAGTCTGAGGCATAATAACATCCTGGTGAACGTACTAATTGGCTTACGATAACTCTTTCTGCTCCATTGATTACAAATGTTCCGCTATCTGTCATTATTGGGAAATTTCCTAAATAAATTTCCTGTTCTTTTATTTCTCCTGTCTCTTTGTTTATTAATCTAACTTTTACATGTAATCTTGATGAATATGTTGCGTCTCTCTCTTTTGTTTCCTCAAGTGAGTATTTTGTTTTATCTTCCATATAGTAATCAAAAAATTCAAGTATAAGGTTTCCTGAATAGTCTACGATTGGTGAAATATCTCTTAATACTTCGCCTAGTCCTTCTTTTAGGAACCATTCGTAAGAATCTTTTTGTACTTTAATGAAATTTGGCATTTCTATGCTGTCGCCAATCTTTGCGAACGTTGTACGCACGCATTTTTCGTGTTTAATATCCTTCATTGATTGTTTTCACTCCTTAAACTAATTTTAATTGGTGAAGCTTTAAGATTTAAAGTTCCAAAAGAAGTCCTTCTTGAAAATATATATTTTATTAGAGTTAATCTACCGCTTCAAAGTAGACATTCCCTAGTAAAAGTGATATATTTCAATTCCTCTTCTTCTAGAATAATTGAATTTAACGATTATAATACAGTTAAATATTATAACACTGACCAGTAGAACTTGTCAACCCCTAAGACAAAATTATTTTTTAATAATCCCATTTTGGAACATATTGTTCTTCATCTTCTTCTGAATAATCTTGAATGTATCCATTTTCTATTCCTATATCATATATGTATTTTTCTATTTCTTGATATTCTTCTTTTGTTAGTTTTCTATTTATTTCATTGTATTCTTTTGCTTGATATGCAGGGAAATATTGCATCATGATGCTTACATATACTTCTTGAGCTATGTTTTCTTTTATCCATTTTAATACTTCTTTTGTGTTTTCTATGTTATTTGGTAATACCAAATGTCTTATTATTAACCCTTTTGTTATCATTCCTTTTTCATTAAATTGAGGTGCCCCTACTTGTCTATACATTTCCTTGATAGCATTTGTTGTAATTTCAAAATAGTTTTTTACACCTGAATATTTTAATGCTGTTTCTTGATAGTAATATTTTAGATCTGGTAAATATATATCAATGTATCCATCTAGGCTTTTTAGAGTTTCTATATTTTCATATCCGTTTGTATTATATATTATTGGTATTTTTAGTCCATTTTCTTTTGCTATTTTTATTGACTTTTTTATTTGGTCCGCATATATGGTAGGACTTACTAAATTTATATTTTCAGCTCCGCTTTCTTGATGCTTGATCATTGCATCTGCTAAATCCTCTATCTCTATTTTTTTGCCATGTCCTTGATTGCTTATTTCATAGTTTTGACAAAATACACAGTTTAAATTGCATTTTGAAAAAAATATTGTGCCTGATCCATTTTCTCCACTTATGCAGGGTTCTTCGAATTTATGAAGGCTTATTCCACCTAATTCTATTTTGTCACCTGCTCTGCATCTTCCTAAGTTTTTGCTTCTATCAACTTTGCATTTATGTGGACATATTGTACATTCGTTCATATTATTCTCCTTGAAAATTTTTTGCTTTGCTATCTATGTTTTGCAATTCAAATCTATATTCTTGTTTTACTTTTGGGTATTTATTCTTATCAACTTTTTCAAGAAACATTTCATAAGGTCTTATGTATAATTCGTTGTTTCCATATAAACTTCTGTAACAAACATATTTCTCTTTTGTTTCACTATGCGTTGCTACATCTTCTACTATATAATAATCACCTTTAAAGTGTCTATATATTCCTTTTATTCTTAATTCTTGCATGTTTTCCTCCTTGAAAATTTTATTATTATATGATTATACATTATTAAATCTTAGAAATCAATTATTAATTATGATTTATAGAGTTTTAATCTGATATTTTGTTTCAATCTAACATAAAAGAGAGACTTTGAAATTTCAAAGTCTCTCTTCTTTTTATGCCTTGGTGAAGAGTCTTCTGATAGTGCTGTTTTCACTTGAAGAAGGAGCAAAGCTCTCCCTGACGAGTTTTCTCTGCTTAGCTGCCTCCTTTTCAGAAATCCTTCTTTCCCTTCTGGCATAGCGCATATATTCTTTTTGAGCATTCTGCAGACATCTCTGCTTGTGCTTTTCATCAAGATAGGATTCATCCCACTGATGAATTGCAGTTTTCCTGTTCTCACGCCGTTCAATTTCCTGGATTTTTTCTCTGTACTTGATTTGCTTGAGAAGATGGGCGACCGTTTTATCGTCCGTCCACAGCTGCTGACGAATATTTCCATAGAGGTACCGCTTATTGCACCTTGACTTGCCATATCTATATTCGTTCAGCGCCTTTTTAGCTATGGTCATGCTAAGACTGTCTTCTGGGATATCGGGGTCAAGCCTTTTGATGTACCAGTTCTTCCTTGACAACATGCTAAATCTCCTTTCTTGAATATATGTGTTTGTTTATACATGGCACGCGCCATTATGCTTCTATAATAACATATTTAGTCTTATTTTGCAATAGCTTTACATAATTTAAAGCAGATAACATACTATTTTTAGTATTGTCATCTGCTAATTTATATTGCTATTTTTCTACGCTTCTATTTGCTATTTCTATTGCTTTTGATACTATATTTCCGCATGTTTTTGAAGATACGTTTCCCCATCCTCCTTGATTTTTTACTGTATCATATACTCCTAGTTCTTTTGCTATTTCCTCTTTTAAATTTTCAGACATTATGCTTCTATTTCTTGACATTTCATTTACCTCCTTATTTAGAGATAAATATATTATTTGTATTTTTTGATTTTTTATTTAATGCAATTTTTTCAAAATTTCAAGTTGTTAGCGTTCCGTTTGGTGTATTTACTATCATTAGTATATCTTCTTCTTTTCCGTTTTCAGCATTTATATAGACTAGGAATTCATTGTCTGAAACTTTTCCCTTGAATTCCCAACATAATATTTCTGTATTGTATTCTGTTGGTATTATTGCTAAATTTTGGCTATTTATTTCTATTCTTTTATTTAATTTTTGTTTTGCTTCTTCTACTGATATTATATTTTTATTTATTTTTCTTTCTTGATGACAATTTAAATATCCCGCTGTTTCCATTCCTAGTATTTCACCATTATCTAATGCTATTTTTAGTTTTATTAAATCTGGATATACTACTACGTCATCTTGTGTATACGCATAGTTTATTACAATGTTGTTTTCTTGAACTAAGTAGTATGTTTCTTTCATATTATTATATCCTTTTTCATCAAGGAATTTTTTTCCAATTTTTACTGCCTCTTCTTCTGGTATTTTCTTTTCTTTTATTTCTCTATAGCTATTGAAATATACTATATGTCCGCCTTTTTTTGAAATAGCTATGTTTTTGCTTATATCATTATTTTTTATTATAAATCCATAACTTTCAACATGCCCATTTTCTGATAATCCATTGCTCGTTATTTCCTGATCTTGAGCATTCAAGAATTTTTTTGCTATTTCCTTTGCTTGATTTTCATCTATATCTTCTCCAGTTAATCCTTTCTTTTCAGGATTTGTCATGTGTTCTGAAAATGCTCCATCATATATTAGCCCCGTATAATCATCAAATGTTGTTTCTATATTTCCAAAACTATCTGTAGACATATTGCTAACTTGCTGTGCAAATGCTTTCGTTCCTTCTTTTGTGAGTTCTCCCCAACTTATATTTCCGTCATTTATTTCGTTTGATAATTGATTTAATGTTTCTTTCAAAGTTACTGCGTATTCATGCAATTCTTCAAGATGTTTTAACTCTTGATCGCTCAGATCCTTTCCATCTATTGCTTTCATTGCTAATGAGTAACTGTAATCACTGACTTGATTCAAGAATTTCTGTGCGTTTGACAAGCCTTCTGTGTTTATTGGAATTTGTGATAAGTAGGCTACTCCTAGTTTTGCTTCACTCCATACATTTGATAGAGTTTCCGCTCCATGTTGAGCTGTTGATGTTATTGTTGCTTTTGCTAGATATGTTTCTATTTCTTCTACATAATTTATCAGTTCATAGAATGCCATATTGTATGAATTTTCTGATGCTTGCCTATATTCTCTTTGCTTTGTATAAGTATAAATTCCAATTATTATTACAGCAATTAATAATATTACTATTATCATAACGGCACTAAACATATGTCTATCTTTTAATCGATTTTTCCAGTCTGTAAATTTTGTTTGCTTGGCTTCTTGCATATTTTTCATTCCTTTCCAAAATAAGTATTTTATACATATTCTACCTATTTTTCAGGAATTTATACTTTTTTACTTTAATATAATTTTACAGATATTTTTAGAAGAATCTGGTTTTGCAAATTTTTTGGTGTTTTCTTTTAGAATTTTTAATTTCTCATCATTATTTATTATTTCTTCTAAAACCTTTTTTATATCATCATCTTTTTTTATAAATATTACTAGTTTATTTCTTTCTAAAAATTCTGCATTTTCTTCTTCTTGACCAGGTATTGGATTTATAGCTATAATTGGAAGACCCGCTGATAGACTTTCAGAAATTGTTACTCCTCCTGGCTTTGTTATTACTATATCTGATATGCTCATAAGTTCCGCTACTTGGTTTGTATATTCTATAACTTTAATTTTTTCCTCTTTTTTGTTTTTTTGGACAATTTCTTGAAATTCATTATATATTTTTGGATTTTTTCCAGAAATTGCAATTAACTGCGTATTTTCAAAGTTTTCTGCAAATATTTTTATGAATTCAAATATATTTTTTCTAGCTAGACCTAGGCCTCCTCCTGCAAAAAATAATATTGTTTTTTTGTTTTCTTTTAGTCCAAATTCTTCTAATACTTTTTTTCTGTCATATTTTTGAGATATTTTATTGCTAATTGGTATTCCTTCCGCAAATATTTTTTCTTTTGGTATGCCAAATGAAATTAATTCTTCTTTCATTTCTTGATTTGATACGAAAAATAGGTCTACATAGTCATACCTTACAAGCCATTGTTCGTGCATTTTGAAATCTGTTAATATATTTGCAAGTTTCATATTTATTTTATTGTGCTTTTTTAAATATGTACACATTTGTGTTGCAAATGGATGTGTAGATATTATTATATCAGGTTTTATTTGTTCTATTAATCTATATAACTTCCTTGAAAAAATTTTATTCATATTTTTACTAAATGCTGCAACTATTCCTTTTCTTGAGTCATGATATATTTTTCCCCACATTCTAGGTGCTTTTTTAGCCATCCCTGAATATGCACCTGTTGTTACTTTATTTATCATTCCATTTATATATTTTATGCAGTCTACCATTTCTACTTCTATTTTAGGATATTCGCTTGATAATGTTTCTTTTATGGCATTTGCTGTACTTAAATGTCCGCCTCCATATGTTGCATATAAAATTAGTATCTTCATATTTATTCTCTCCTATTTTAGTATATATATTATTTTATACTATTATTATTTGTAATTCAAGACAAAAAGATAGTGCATAGTTTTTGCTATGCACCATTTTTATTTTATATATAATGATGGATCATACGCTACATCATTAATTCTTATTTCGAAATGAAGATGTGGTCCTGTTACATGTCCTGTGGCACCAGATTTTGCTATTAAATCTCCTGCGTTTACTGTAGCTCCTACTTTTGTTAGTATTGAATTGCAATGTGCATAATATGTTTGAACTCCGCTTCCATGTGAAATAATTACTAGATAACCATATCCTCCACTATTCCATCCTGCATATGTTACAGTTCCTGAAGCAGCTGCATATATTGAAGTTCCAACTGGTGCTGCATAATCTAATCCTTTATGTTGTTTTCCCCATCTTGGTCCATATCTTGATGTCAAGGTAAGATTTTTTAGTGGTTTTACAAAAGATACTGATGTTGGTTTATATCCTGTTCCTGCTGTACCTGGTGATACAGGCCCAGCACTCTTTTTAGTTGAGGCAACTACTACTTTTTTCTCATACAATTCGTTTATTGCTGTTTCCGTATCTTTTACTTCTTTTGTCTCTGTAAGATATTTAGTATCTATTGATAAATTAGCTGCATTATTACTATTTTTTTCTTTTAGTCCCTTTACTACTTTTTCTGCATCTTCAAAGGTTGCTACATATAGTTTTTCTTGATTATTTACAGCAATTGCATAATATCTGTAGTAAGTTATTCCTGTAGATGTTATCTTTTCAAATATTTCGTCGTCGTTTGTTTCGACTCCTCTTTTCAAGAAACAAAGTTTATATGTTGGCATTTCATCTATTTGTACAAATGCAACATTATCTTGGTTTCCTTCTTCTATATATTCAAGTATTCTTTTTTGGAGATTTGCTTTATCACTACTGTATCCGATAGTTTCTCCATTAAAAGATACGCTATATATCGGTTTGTATACACACATAATTAGTGCGACTATTGCTATACTTGCTATTGCTATTAGTATTATTGCTTTTATGCTTGTCCTTAAACCAATTAGTATTTTTTTCATAATATTTTCTTGAGCACTCCTTTGTAAATCTTATTTTCTTTTACGGGTAATGCGTTTTTCCATTTACTATTAGATTTTACATTAAATAGTTTATTTATTCAATTTTTGTTTGTTCTAAATTTCCTTTTTTTGGTCTTATTTCCTATAATTTTCTTTTGTTTTCTTGAAATAGTTCCAATTTTCTTTCATTTTCTTGTATTTATGTGTTTTGTGCTTGTAGTCAAAGACATTGAAGAATTAATTTTTTTTAAATTTTTTTAAACTTCTCGTCTTCCTTCTAAAGCTTTGGCTAAAGTTACTTCATCCGTATATTCAAGGTCGCCTCCAACTGGTATTCCGTTTGCGATTCTTGTTACTTTTATACCCAAAGGTTTTAGTATTTTTGAAATATACATTGCAGTTGCTTCTCCTTCTACTCTTGGGTTCGTTGCTATAATTATTTCTTTTATATCTTGATTTGCATTAATTCTATCTAATAGTTCTTTTATTTTTATATCATCTGGTCCTATACCATTCATTGGTGATATTGAGCCGTGTAGTACATGATATACTCCTTGAAATTCATGTGTTCTTTCCATTGCTATCACATCTTTTACATCTTCTACCACACATATTAAATTGTGATCACGCTTAGGGCTTGTGCATATTGGGCATGGATCAGTATCAGATATATTAAAGCATTGTGAACAGTATTTTAGATTTGCTTTTGCATTTGTTATTGAATTTATAAATTCTGTAACTTCTTCTTGACTTGAATCAAGTATATGAAATGCTAATCTTATTGCTGTTTTGTGGCCAATACTTGGTAATTTTTCAAATCCTTCTATTAATTTTTCTATTGATGGAGAATAGTATGACATAGTATTTCCTCTTTCTTTTTATTTACATTAATCCTGGTATATTGTATTTCCCAAAAGATGCACTTTGTGCTATATCAACTTTTCTTAATGCTTCATTTACACAAGTCAAGATCAAGTCTTGAAGCATTTCTACATCATCTGGATCTACTACATCTTTTTGTATTTTTATCTCTTTTAATTCCTTTGATCCTGATACTTTTACACTTATTGCTCCTCCTCCAGCTGTTGCTTCAAATTCTTGCATGCTTAGCTCTTCTTGTGATTTTTCCATATCTTCTTGCATTTTTTTAGCTTCTTTCATTAGTTTGTTTATATTCATTCCTCCAAAATTTGCTCCTCCTGGGAAGCCACCTCTCTTTGACATATTCTTTCCTCCTTATTCTTCTATTATATTTATTGGGATATCTAAATCCATTAAATCACTTTTCTCTTGATTTTCTTTTTCTGGTTCAGGTTCTTTTTTTGTCTCCTGAGGCTTAGCACTGCTAGCGTCCTCAAATTTTATTTGCATTGGTTTTCCACACATAAGCGATATTTCTTTTGTTAATATATTCATATTTTCACTTTTTTGTAATAATTCTTTTCTAAATGAATTTAATCCACTGTAGAACTTTATTTTTATTGTCATGTCATTTTCTTCTACCGCTTCTGTATTAATTAAATTTGCATATAGCATAACTTTTCCTTGTTTTTTCAAATTGTCTAATACTTTTTGCCATCCTGATAGTTTGCTTGAATTTTCTGGCTCTTTTTCTTGGCTTTCTTTTTCTTGGTTTGAAGTTTCCTCTATATTTTTTTCTTTTGGTTTTGAAGTGTCTGCATTTTCTTTTTGTGGATCATCTTGTTTTGGCTTGATTACTTGTTGTTTCTCTTTTATTTCTTTTGCTGTAATTACTTGGCCGTTTTCTATTTTATTTTCTAGTTTTTTTATTCTTTCTTCAAGAGACTTTGTATCTTGATTTATACACAATTTTATTATCTCTGTTTCAAATACTATTGTTTTTTGTGAAGACCACTTCATCTTGTTTTCAAGTTCAGATAGTTTATATATTATATTTATTAGTTCTTCTTTAGAAGTTTTTTCTGATATCTTTTGTATGTATTCTTTTTCATCTTTACTGTATATATCTGCTTTTTTACTTACCTTGAATATTAATATGTCTTTTACATATTTAATCATTTCCCATAGAAAATTGTTCAAATCTTTTCCTTGATCAAGCACATTTTGAGTTGCCTCTAGTGCGTTTTCAATATCTTGATCAATTATTGCCTGTATTATATTATTTACATATTCAAATTTTGGTATTCCTACTAAATCTTTTATTTTATTTTCATCTATGTTTGTTTCTCCGTCTTGAATACACCTTTCCAAGATGCTTAGTGAGTCTCTCGCTGCTCCCTCTGATAGAGTTGCAATCAAGTTTAATGCCGTGTCTGTTATCTTGATATTGCTTTCATCACATACTATTTTCATTCTCTTGATTAAATCTTGATTTGATATTTTTTTAAAGTCAAATCTTTGACATCTTGAAAGTATTGTTGCAAGCAATTTTTGTGGCTCTGTTGTTGCAAGTATGAATTTTACATGAGCTGGTGGTTCTTCAAGTGTTTTTAATAAAGCATTAAAGGCACCTGTTGAAAGCATATGTACCTCATCTATGATGTATACTCTATATTTGGCTCTAGTTGGTAAGAAATTTATTTTTTCTCTTATGTCTCTTATATCTTCTACACTGTTGTTTGATGCTGCATCCATCTCTACAACATCTGTAAGTGAACCATCAAGCATGCTCTTGCATATTTCGCATTCGTTGCAAGGTTCTCCATCTTTTGGATTCAAGCAATTTATAGCCCTTGCGAATATCTTAGCTGTAGTCGTTTTTCCTGTTCCTCTTCCTCCTGTAAACAAGTACGCATGGCCTATTCTATCTGATTTTATTTGATTTTTTAATGTTTGTACAATATGGTCTTGTCCTACTATTTCATAGAAATTTTTAGGTCTGAATTTTCTGTATAGCGCTGTATATTGCATTTTTGCCTCCTAATATATTTAAAATCTAACTCTTCCGTAGAGAATAACCTTCACATAAAGGTTTCTACTTATCGCTGCTTCCTTCCGGACCTGACGAGATTCGTAAATTTTTATCGAAGATTACTCTCTACGCAAAAGTTAGATTTTCTTTCGTAATTATATAATCTTTTTCAAGATTTTACAAGACATTTTTAATTTCTTTTGAAAATTATATCTGTAAAGTCTGTTTTTTCATAATTTGAAGTTCCATCTTGCATTATATTTCCAGAAGGTAAATCTACTGTAACTGTTCCTGTAAATTCTGTCCCTGATACAAGCTCTATTGTAATATCAAATGAGATTTGACATTTTATATCTTCATATGACAACTCTTTTATATTATTAAGTATAGTTCCGTCATGTTTTATTGTTTCATCATTTGAGCTGTACTCTCCGTAAGTTTTGGTTCGTACATCTAAATGTTATAACTGCTCCTTGATTTGCAACTTCTAACTGTTTTAAATTTGTGCTTTCTGTTCCTAGAAAGAATAAATCATCTTTTATTTTGTATTCATCTTTATATTCGAAAACTTTATCTTCTGAATTACTTGGTCTATATAGCACAATTTCACCTTTTGCTGGACTTTTATTTATTGAAAAATTGTCTAGTTTTATTCCCTTTATTAACTCTTCTTTTGTGTAATTTTTATTTTTTGATATATGCAAATAAATATCATTGTTTTGTACAAGGTCAAAATTCCAAGTGCTTTCTCCGTCCTTTTCTATACCTTCTGCCGTACTTACTACTACCATTTGTGATAGTTCAAATGGCATATTGTTTTCACCTTCTACCTCATATTTTAACATTAATAAACAAATAATTATTGCGATTAATGCAATTATAAATACTGATATGAAAAAGTATACAATTTTCTTTAGTTTTATATTAAAATCTTCCATTTGAATTTTTTAATTCCTCTCTATTTTATTTTTCGTAAATCTTTGAAGAAATCCTTTAAAATTTTTTCGCACTCTTTCTGCATAATTCCTTTTTCATATTCGACTTTATGGTTGAATTTGTAGTCTGTAAATAAATTTAGTATTGAGCCACAGGCACCTGTCTTTGGATCTTCTGTCCCTATATATACTTTTTTTATTCTTGAATTTATAATTGCACCTGCACACATAGTACAAGGTTCTAATGTTACATACATTTCGCAATCTTCTAGTCTCCAAGCGTTTAGCTTTTTACTTGCTCTTTGTATTGCTATCATCTCTGCATGCTTTGTTGTGTCACATTTTGT
>CANQMI010000004.1 GCA_947624905.1 uncultured Clostridia bacterium | reverse complement strand
ATTGGGCTATATATCCATAAGGGAGGTGAAGAATAATGAATAAATACGAAAGTATAATCATTATTGGTCAAGATGTAGAAGAAGAAGGAATCAAGGCTTTGATTTCAAGATTTACAGATTTGATTAATACTGAGGGAAAAGTTTCAGACGTAGTAGAAATGGGAAAAAGAAAATTAGCTTATGATATCAAAAAAAACAAAGAAGGTTTCTATGTTTTATTTAATTTCGAAGCAAAACCAGAACTAATAGCTGAACTTGAAAGAAATTACAGAATAACTGATGAAATTATAAAATTTATCACAGTTAAAAAAGACGAAAAATAATTTTAATTTAGGTATTGTTTGAACAATGCTTGAATTGCCAAAAATAGATATATAAGTTTTGGAGGCAAATAAGCATAACAAGGAGGAATAATAAATGAACAAAGTAATATTAATGGGAAGATTAACCAAAGATCCAGAAGTGAGATACACTCAAACAAACAATACTTTAGTTGCAAGTTTTTCTCTTGCAGTAAATAGAAGATTTGTAAGACAAGGCGAAGAGAGACAGGCAGATTTTATAAATATAGTTGCATGGGGAAAACAAGGAGAATTCTGCAGTAAATACTTCAAAAAAGGACAACAAGTTGGAATAATAGGAAGAATTCAAACTAGAAATTGGGATGATGATAAAGGACAGAGACATTACGTAACAGAAGTTGTTGCAGAAGAAGTATATTTTGCAGATAGCAAAAGAGCAGATAATGGTGGAAATGGATCATCAGATTTTGAGAATACTTTTGGAAGTGAAATTGCTCAAAATTCTGAATTTGAAATGACTTCAGGAGATGATTTACCATTCTAAAAAATGATAGAAATGGGGGGAAAAATATAATGGCAGATAAAAAGCAAAATAATAGAAGAAACAGAAACAACGACGAGGATTATAATCCTAAGTTTAGAAAACAAAGAAAAAAAGTATGCCAATTATGTGCAGATAAAAACTTTGTTTTAGATTATAAAAATTTAGATCAATTGAAAAAATTTGTTAATGATAAAGGTAAAATATTACCAAGAAGAGCAACTGGAGCTTGCGCAAAACATCAAAGAGATATAACACTTGCAGTAAAAAGAGCAAGACATATTGCTATATTACCATATACACAAAATTAATAAAAAACTATGAGTATTGAAGTGAACCCAAATTGTTAGAAAAAAAGTTTAACAATTTGGGTTTACTGTTTATTTTGAAAAGCTATGGTGTTTGTAATGCACAAAATATTATTTGAATTTTTCAAGTGATATATTAAAAATAAATATTGAAATCAAATTTATTTTGTGATATAAATATAAGGTAATAAAAGTAATAATTCTAGGAGGAAAAACAAATGGAGAAGGAAGAAAAGAAAGAGAAAAAAGAAAAAATAAGAAAACCATTAGATAAGAAAAAGTTAATCCAATCAGTTGTAGTAATAATAATTGTTGCAGCAATGGTTATTTCATTTGCGGCATCATTGATATATAGCATAATTTATGCTTGAAAAAATATCATATAGAAAGGATATTGTAAATATGAATATTAATTTACCAAGTGGAACATCAAATAATTTAATAGACATAATTACAAGATATGCGCAAGCATTATATGAAAGTCCATCAAACTTGATATTGCTAGTAGTAGATGTAGGTCTAGTAGTATTATTATTTATAAAATTATTTAAAATAGTTAAAGATTCAAGAGCATGGCAATTATTAAAGGGAATTTGCTTTATCATCATTGCAATGGCTTTAAGTTCAATATTACATCTTGATATTTTTAACTATATATTGACATCATTTATGACATATGGTGTAGTTTTAGTTGTGTTATTCCAACCAGAACTTAGAAGATCACTTGAGGAATTAGGTAGTAATAAACTAACTAGATTTTTTGGAATTGATAAAGATATAGAGGCAAAAACAAAGGAAGATATATATAAAATTGCAATAGCTTCATTTGAACTCGCAGCCTCAAAAACTGGAGCTTTGATAGTCTTAGAAAGGGATATTGAAATAAAAGATATAATATCAACAGGTGTATCTATGGATGCGGAAATTTCGCCACAATTGCTAGTAAATATCTTTGAACCTAAAACCCCATTACACGACGGAGCTGTCGTAATAAGTGGTGGCAGAATCAAGGCAGCCGCTTGTATGCTCCCACTTGCTGGAGATAAAGATATAGCAAGGGAACTTGGAACAAGACATAGAGCTGCAATAGGTATGTCAAAAGAATCAGATGCAATTGTAGTTGTAGTTTCAGAGGAGACAGGAAAAGTATCTATTGCAAAAGACCGGAACTCTGATTGCAGATGTTAAAGAAGAGACTTTAAAGAGACTTTTAATAAAAAATTTAATTATCAAGAAAAATCTAGAACAAAGAAGAAGCAATATAAAAATAATAAAAGATAGATTAAAAGAAAAATACAATAATAAAAAAGAAAAATAAGCACTACCCTAAGTTTAAATAACTTAGGGTAAGGTTTTGCAATATTATTACATTTTTTTCACATTTAATTCACATTTTGATAGTAAACTTATAATAGTAAAAAATGGAGGTAAAGTTATGGAAGAAGAAAATAAATTTAAAAATGTTAATATAAAAAACTATAACAAAACTGGTATATTTAAATCTATTATAATACCCTTTATATCAGGAATAATTGGGGCAAGTTTAGTAATAGGAGCTGTTTTTGAAATACCAAAACTTAGAGAATCTATTCTTGAAAGTAACTATAATGAAACTACAAATAATGGAATAGTTGATTCAAGTAAAATAAATACAACAGCGATATCTCTACAAGGATATTCAGAAACATCAATGGGAGTTGCAGAAAAAATATTACCATCAATAGTAGGTATAGAAATAGAATATAAAGTAAGTTCTTTCTTTGGTAATTCTACAGCAAAGGCTACAGGTTCAGGAATCATTATTTCAGAAGATGGATATATTCTAACAAATAACCACGTAGTAAGTACAGGGGCATCTACATCATCTTCATCTATGTATTATCAAGTTTCTGATGCTGTATCAGTTAAAGTAAAATTGTACAATGATGAAACTGTATATGACGCAGAAATAATTGGAAAAGATGATGAAACAGATTTAGCAGTTATAAAAATTGATAAAACAGGACTTACAGCAGCAGAACTTGGAGATTCTAACAGTGTAAAAGTTGGAGAATTTGTAATGGCAGTTGGAAATCCACTAGGATTATCTTCAAGTATTAGTGCAGGAATAATTAGTGCAGTAAATAGGGAAATAACAACAGAAGATAATGAAAAGTATATTGTAATTCAAACAGATGCAGCTATTAATTCTGGTAATAGTGGAGGAGCTCTTGTAAATACACAAGGAAAAGTAATAGGAATAAACACTCTAAAACTTTCAGGAGACGGAGTTGAAGGATTAGGATTTGCAATACCAATAAGTTCTACAACAGATGTAGTAAAACAACTTATGGAATATAATAAAGTAATAAGACCATACATTGGAATATCTGGAACTACTGTAACAGAAGATATGGCTAAAAAATACAAGGTAGTCGAAGGTGTATTAGTTCAAGAAGTAGAGGACTTTACAGCAGCCCAAAAAGCAGGAATTAAAGCAGGAGATGTAATAACTGAAGTTAATGACCAAGAAGTAGATAGCGTTGATGATATAAACGAGATAAAAAACAAATATAAAGTAGGAGACAAAATCAAGATAAAACTATATAGAGATGATAATTATATAGATGTAGAAGTAACACTTCAAGAAAAACCATAAAAAAGGATATAATGAGAAAGAACAAAATATAAAAAATTATTAAGAATTACATAAGATTTTACTATTTTGTTGAAATTTAATTACTTATGTAGTATAATATACTGGAAATTTAATAAAGTGCTTAGAAGTATAAACTTGTCAAAGTACAAAAGGAGTAATTAAATATGGAAGAAGACCTTTATAACATAGGAATAGAAAGAGAAGGTTTGAGATGTGATAAAGAGGGCAAATTATCACAAAAATTACATCCAGAAGTTTTTGGAGACAGAATGAAAAATGACTTTATTACAACAGACTGGGGAGAGGCACAAATGGAGCTTAGAACTCCAGCTTGCAAAGATACTGCAGAGTGTTACGAAAAATTAAATGAGATTACTACCGTAGTTTTATGCGAACTTAACAACAGAGATGAGTTAATATGGCCATATAGTATGCAATGTATTCTTCCAAAAGAAGAGGATTTCCCATGGGGAGATTATGGAGAATTTCAAGATGAACATGAATATGAGATGTATTTGTATGATAAATATGGATATAGAATGCACTGCATGTCAGGAATACATGTAAATTTTAATTTTACAGATGTTCTTTTTGATAGAATTAAAAAAATGTATCAAGGTATACCAGAAAAGTTAGATGATGCTTATTTCAAGATTATGAGAGTTTTCATGAAAAAAGCATGGATACTAATGTATTTCTTTGGAGCAACTCCTTTACAACTAAGTGAAGAAAGTACGAGTAAATTGTCTTTAAGAAATACAGAAAAAAGTGGTTTTACAAATACAAGAAAAGTAGAAGTAGATTTATCAAATAAAGAAGAATATATAAAATCAATTAGACAATCAATTGAGGAGAATCGTATTAGAACAGCTAAGGAAGTTTATGTTCCAATTAGAGCAAAATCTAAGCATAAGAATTATACACTTAAAGAACTTGAGGCAGGAACAATAAATCACATAGAAGTTAGATTGTGTGATATAAATCCATTTGAAAAATCTGGAATAAGCAAAGAACAAATGGATATAACAATAATGTTTTTAATAAAATGTCTTCTTGAAAATGAAGAACAAGTAGAAGAACATTACTATAAAGATATTGCAAGAGATGGATTAAATCAAGATGAAAAAGAAAAATTAATTCAAGAATTAAAAGAGTATCAAACTATAAATGATAAATTAGGACTTGATTTTGGCGAGACTATTGACGGATATCTAGAAAAAGTACTAAATGGTGAAAAGACTTTAGCAGATCAAGTAGTTGAGATATCTGAAAAAGATGGTTTATTAAAAGGAATATTAGGACTAGCTAATAAGTATAGTCAAGAAGCAGAAGAAATGAGATACAAAATAGCTGGACATCCTGGATTAGAGCCATCAACACAAATAGTAATAAAAGATGCAATTTCAAGAGGAATAAATTATAGAATAATAGATGAAAAGAAGAGCTTTGTAGAATTTGATAATGGAGAGATAAGAGAATGTATAATTCAAGCATCAAAAACTTCTAAGGACTCATATATATATCCATTTATTACTGATGACAAGATGTATGCTAAGAGAATTATGAAGGAAAATGGAATAGATACTCCAAAGTGTATATGTCTTGACAATAAAATGAGCAAAGAAAAAATTAATAGAATTATAAAAAATCTTGTTGGACAGAGATTAGTTGTTAAACCTAGAAGCACTAATTATGGAGATGGAATCACAATATTAGATAATCCAGTTACCCAAGAACAATTGACTGATGCAATTAATTACGCATTTACATTTGATACAGATGTACTAATAGAAGAATATGTCAAGGGAAATGAATATAGATTTCTAGTAATAGACGGTAAATGTATACATGTATCTTGGAGAAGACGTACAAGTGTTGTAGGAGATGGAGTATCTACAATACAAGAATTAATCGATAAAAAGGTCAAGAGTCCAGCTTTTGCTAGATTTAACAGAAAAATAGTTGTAAATCAACTTATGCTTGATTATTTGGCTGAACAAGGATATTCACTTGAATATGTTCCTGCAGATGGTGAAAGAATATATCTTCACAAAATTTCAAATGTAAGCAAAGGTGGAGAAGGAGTTGGAGTGTTTGAAGAAATGCCAGACTACTTTAAAAAGATTGCAGAGAAATTAGTAAAAGTCTTTAATGCAAAGATATGTGGAGTAGATATTATAATAGATGATTTAAACTCAACTGATTATAAAGTTATAGAATTAAATGATAATCCAGGAATTCTTTCAAACGAATATCCAGTAGAAGGAAAAGGCGTCAAAGCTGGAATAGAAATACTTAAATTACTTGAATTGATAAAAGATTAATCTATAATAAAGTATTTATAAAAGCAAGAAATGACAATTTCTTGCTTTTATGATATAATTCACCTAACAAATGTTATTTCAAGGAGAAGAAAATTGGAAAGATATCAAGAAATAGAGAGAAGTATTATTACAACTTACAAGAAAAAAATATGGAATAAATTTATAGAAGGAATTCAAGAATTTGACATGATACGCGAAGGAGATAAAGTTGCGGTATGTATATCAGGTGGAAAAGATTCAATGCTACTTGCAAAATGTCTACAAGAATTGAAAAAACATGGTAAAATCGATTTTGAACTAGAATTTATATCTATGGATCCTGGATATAACGAAATAAATAGACAAAAGGTTATAGCAAATAGTGAACTTTTAAATATTCCACTAACATTGTTCAAAACAGAAATTTTTAATGCTGTTGAGAGAATAGAGAATCATCCATGCTATGTATGTGCAAGAATGAGAAGAGGATATCTCTATGAAAAGGCAAAAGAATTAGGATGCAATAAGATTGCACTTGGGCATCATTTTGATGATGTTATAGAAACAGTACTAATGGGTATGCTTTATGGGGCTCAAATGCAAACAATGATGCCTAAAGTATTAAGTACATCTCATCCAGGTATGGAGTTAATTAGACCTTTATACTATGTTAAAGAATCAAGTATTATAGCATGGAAGGAAAAGAATAATTTAGATTTTATTCAATGTGCTTGCAAAGTTACTGAAAAACACAAAATGTATGAAGATGAAAACGGATCAAAACGAGAAGAAGTAAAAAAATTGATAGAAAAATTAAGACAAGTTTATGACAGAGTTGATATGAATATTCTTAGAAGTGCTCAAAATGTGAATTTAGATACAATCATCTCATATAGAAGTCAAAGAGATGGAACAAGACACCATTTTTTGGATGATTATGATAGATTACTTCAAGAATACAAAAATAAAAGTTTATAGTAGAAGTAGAGGATATTAATAAAAGTAAAGATAAAACAAGGAAGTTGAAAAATGAAAAAGATACTAATAGTAGAAGATGATGATACTATCCATAAATTAATCAAGGAACTTCTTGAAAAAGAACATTATGTTACAATAAATGCTTATTCTGGAACAGAAGCTCTAACAATAATAGAAAACGAAGATATAGACTTAATACTTTTAGATTTAATGTTGCCTGGAATAAATGGAGAAGAGATAGTAAAAAAAGTGAATAAAACTATACCAATAATAGTTATTAGTGCAAAAATTTCTTCTGAAGATAAGGTAAGAGTATTACTTGATGGCGCTAACGATTATATTACAAAACCTTTTGACAAAGAAGAGCTTCTTGCTAGAATACAGGTACAATCAAGGATTAATGGTAGAAAAAGTACAAACTTGAAATATAAAGATATGGAATTATTAGAAGACAACAGAGCTATTAAAATTAAAAATGATAAAATGATCCTAACGAGAACAGAATATACAATAATGAAAGAATTATTAGCTAATCCTAATAAAGTAGTTACAAAGACAAGATTATTGGAACTCATAAGTCTAGATATGGAAAATTGTGATGAAAGCTCTTTAAAAGTACATATAAGCAATATAAGAAAGAAAATTAGAAGAATTACGCAAACCGAATATATTGAGGCAGTTTGGGGAATAGGTTTCAAGATAAAAGAATAAAAAACTTTACTAAAATTTTACTTTTTCTTAACTACTTTCTTAACTAGTTCATGCTACAATGAAGTAGAAAGGAGAATAGATTATGGAATATGTATTAGAAACAAATAATCTTGAAAAAAGATATGGAAAATTTAAAGCAATTTCTAATTTAAATATACATATTGAAAAAGGTTCAATATATGGATTAATTGGTAAAAATGGAGCTGGAAAAACAACTTTAATTAGAATTATTTGTGGTTTACAAAGACCTAGTAATGGTAATTATTCAATTTACGGAATAAAAAACACTAGCAATCAAATTGGCAATGCTAGAAAAAGAATGGGAGCAATTATAGAAACACCATCGATTTGTATGGATATGACAGCAGAAGATAATTTGAAAGAACAGTATAAAATAATAGGTATGCCGAGCTTTGAGGGCGTAAATGAAATTTTAAAGCTTGTAGGATTAAATAATTCAAGGGGAAAAAAAATAAAAAAATTCTCTTTAGGAATGAAACAAAGGCTAGGAATAGCGATAGCTTTAGCACGGAAATCCAGACTTTCTTATCTTAGACGAACCCATAAATGGACTAGATCCAGAAGGAATTATAGATATAAGAGAGCTTATATTAAAGCTAAATAAAGAAAAAGGAATTACATTTTTAATATCAAGTCATTACTTGGATGAACTTTCAAAAATTGCAACATGTTATGGATTTATTAATAATCACAGAATAGTAAAAGAAATAAATAAAAAAGAACTAGAACAGAACTTTAGAAAAAGAATAGAAATCAAGGTAAATAATCAAAAAGAATGTATTAGATATTTAGAAGAAATGAAATTATCTTATAAAATTATTTCTGATGAGCAAATTGATATATATGAAAAAGTTAATGTATCAGAACTTGTTACTGCACTATCAAATAGGAATTGTATTGTTAATGATTTTCAAAAGAAGGAAGAGTCATTGGAAAGTTATTACTTGAATTTGATAGGAGGTAGTAACAATGTATAAATTATTAAAAGCAGATTTTTTTAGATTAAAAAAAGATAGTATTTTTTGGCTATTTATATGCACAGGAATAATAGGGGCGATATATGTTTTGTTTAGTACTTTTCGTTCAGCAGAGTATACAGATATAGCATTAGAAAATACAATAGATGGATTTATATCGTTTATAGGACTCTTTATAGCAATTTTTGTTAGTATATTTGTTGGTAAGGAATATTCAGATGGAATCATCAGAAATAAAATAATTGTTGGACATAGCAAAATAAGTATATATTTATCTAAACTTATAACGAGCATTGTTGCATCTATAATGTGTGAGTTGATTTACATTATAATCGTATTTACAGTTGGGTTACTTTCATTTGGAAAATTGCAAATTTCTTTAGAAGAGTTTGCTATGTGCATGTTAAATATATTTTTAATAATAATTGCGTATTGCTCTATATATAATTTTGTGGCAATGATATGTTCAGAAATCACAGTTTCTACAATTATATGTATAATGATATTTATTGCTATGTTTATTACAGAGACGGGTGTAAGTTATATAGCTCATTCTGATAAATATATAACAAATTCATATTATGAAAATGATGTTCAATATATTATTAGCCAAGAGCTTGATCCAAATTATCCAGGAGATGAAAAAGTAAAATTTGCACAGACAATTGAACTTCTAATGCCAGAAGGACAAGCGTATAATATATCGGATGCAGACTATTTATATAGAATGCCCATCTATTCTATTACTGAAATTTTGATATTTAACATTGCTGGAATATATTTATTTTCAAAAAAAGAATTAAAGTAAAGGGGACATAAAGTGAATATAAGTTTACTAATAATTGTGATAGCATTATTATGTATTTGTATATTGCTTATATTAAAGATATATTTTCTAAGGAAAACAATAAAAGAAATTGATAGATCTTTTGACTACATATTGAAATCAAATACTAATAACATAATATCAGTAACTTCGGAAGATAAGTATTTAAAACAATTGGCAACTATCTTGAATCAAAAACTTAAAGATTTACGAATCAAACAAATACAGTATGAAAATGGAAATCAAGAGCTAAAGCACTTTATAACCGATATTTCACATGATCTTAGAACTCCACTTACAGCAATTAATGGATATATTGAGCTATTAAGAGAAGAACCACTAAATGAAAAACAGAAAGAATATGTAAAAATAATAAATAATAAAACAAATGAATTAACAGCACTTACAGAACAATTAAGAGATTTGTCAATAGGAATAGACTCAGATAGAAGAATAAAAAAAGAACTTTGTTCTATAAATGATATTTTAGAAGAAACGATAGCAAGTTATTATAATTTATTCAAGGAAAAAAATATAATTCCTAATATTAATATTTGTGAAAAGAAAATATATAAAAATGTTGATAAAAATATGATAATTAGAGTTTTTGAAAATCTCATCTCCAATATTATAAAATATAGTGATAGTAATTGTAATATTAGTCTTCAAGAAGATGGAAAAATATATTTTATAAATAAGTCAAATAAATTAGATATAACAACAGTAAGAAAAATTTTTGATAGATATTACACTGTAGAGGATATGAAAAAATATTCTGGCTTAGGACTTTCAATTGCAAAGCAATTAGTTGAAATGAACGGAGGAATAATTAATGCTCAATATATAAAAGGCAAGCTATATATTGAGATATTATTTTGATCAAGTAAGCAGTTAATTGTTAAAAATAATATAAATTTTTGTTTGTTTGTAGCGAATAGAAAATGAGTACATCTGAAAACAATGTATAAAAATGTATAAATTTATGTAAAAGTTTAAATAAATAAATAGACAAAAAAGAATTCATATTATATAATATGTAGTATAAAAATAAGGAGTGAGAAAATTTATGATGTATAAAAGTATTCTGATGGAATAGAGGTTGTTTTTTCAAATGTATACATGGAAAATGATGTAGAATGTATAGATGTACATTTCGAAAGACCTGCTGAAAGTGGATTTGATTCTGTTAGAATACAATTACCAACATATAAAGTAACAATATGGGAAGGCAATTATAGTGAGGAAGAAATAAAATTCTTTAAACAAGTAGTACAAAATAGTGCAGATTTATTTTACAAATATGCAAAAGAAGGGGGATTTAAAATTGCCTAGTATTTTTGAGTGTTATCGGCTATAAAATTGTAGATAATATTAAATTTTATTGTTAACAAAAAAATAATTATAAAATTTTAGAAATAAAATAGATAGGAAAAATGTTATGTGGCTTGCAATTAAAAGAGGAAGTATTGTTGTAATAGGATTATTATTACAAATATTATTAACTTTATTTATATATTTAAAACTAGGAGAATATATACAAATAATTCATATTTTGTATGGAATTATTAGTGTATTAATAGTGCTAGCAATTATAAAAAATAGTAAAAGATTAAGCAGTGATCTAATATGGATTATAGTAATAATGCTATTTCCAATAATAGGAACTCTTCTATTTATTATTTTAAATAAAAATAGAAACAACAGCAAAATATTAAAAAACATTAATAGAAATATAAGAGAGGGACAAAAGTATTTAAAACAAGATGAAAATATAAAACAAGAAGTCAAGGATCAGAATCTTGGACAATTACAGTACATAAGCGAGTTTGCTGGATTCCCTATAACTAAAAATAATGAAGTAAAGTATTATCCGTTAGGTGATGATGTATTTCCTGTAATGCTTCAAGAATTAAAAAAAGCTGAAAAGTTTATATTTATGGAATACTTTATCATTAACAAAGGTGAAATGTGGCAAAAGATAGTAGATATTTTAAAGGAAAAAGCAAAACAAGGTGTTGATGTTAGGGTAATGTATGATGACATGGGCTCTGTTGCAATGTTACCAACAAGCTTCCCAAAAGAGCTTGAAAAAGATGGAATAAAATGTGTTTTATTTAATAAGCTTTCTCCATTTTCAGGTATCATCATGAATCATAGAGACCACAGAAAAATGACAATTATAGATGGACACACTGTTTTCTCAGGTGGAATTAATATTTCAGACGAATACATAAATATAAATAGTCCACATGGCCATTGGAAAGATAATGGAATCATGATAAAAGGGGAAGCGGTTTGGAATTTTACAGTAATGTTTCTTGAAATTTGGAATGCTTTCAGAAATGAGGATCAAGATTATACAAAATACAAATATGAATTTCAGGAACAATATCAAGAAAATGGATTTGTTGTACCTTATGGGGAAAGTCCGCTTGATGATGAAATCATAGGAGAAGATATATATTTAAATATTATAAACCAAGCCAAAAAGTATGTTTATATTTATACACCATATTTAATAATTGATACAGATGTAATTAATAGTTTGATTTTAGCATCAAGAAGAGGCGTAGATGTCAGAATCATAGTTCCTGGAGTACCAGATAAAAAATTCGTTTATGACTTGACACAGTCATATTTCCATACATTGATACAGGGCGGAGTAAAAATATATACATATACACCAGGATTTGTACATAGCAAAGTATTTATTTCAGATGATGAGGTTGCAACTGTTGGAACAATCAATATGGATTATAGAAGTTTATATTTACATTTCGAATGCGGGATTTATATGAAAGATACAAATGTAATACAAGACATAAAACAAGATATAAACAGCACAATAAAGGTATCACATCAAGAAACACTTGAAGAAACTAAATATGGTATAATAAAAAGCACATGGCAAGCAATTTTAAGAATATTTGCACCACTTATGTAGCAAAAAGTGAAAGAAAAATAGCCTTACAATTTTGTAAGGTTATTTTTTTAACTTTTATGATATAATGAATTTGGAGGTATTTGTAATATGCAAAAAATACTGATTGTAGAAGATGATGAAAAATTAAGAAATGAAATAGAAATATTTTTGAATAATAATGGATATAAAGCAGAATCTCTAAAAGAGTTTGATAATACAATTCAAGACATTTTAAATATAAATCCAGATTTAGTGCTTTTGGATATAAATTTACCAGGAGCAGATGGAGAATATATATGCAGAGAAGTAAGAAAGCAGTCTAATGTTCCAATAATTATAATAACTAGCAGAGATAATGAAGTAGATGAGCTATTAAGTTTAAATTATGGGGCAGATCACTATGCCACGAAGCCTTTTAATATTCAAATATTACTTGCTAAAATGAATTCAATTCTTAGAAGAAGTAATATGGGAAATGTTCAAGATAAAATAAATGCACAAGATTTTATTATCAATTTGTCTGACAGTACCATAACAAAGGGAGATAGAAAAATTGAACTAACTAAAAATGAACTTAAAATCTTGAAGTATTTAACTGAAAACAGAAACAAAATTGTTTCAAGAGAGAACATCATGAATTATTTGTGGGACAGTGAAAGCTTTATTGATGATAATACTTTAACTGTAAATATAACTAGGCTAAGAAATAAACTAGAGGAATTAAATTTAAAGGAATTGTTAGAGACTAAGAGAGGACAAGGCTATATGCTAAAGTTTGAAAAATAATCAGTATATTGTGTAGTTGTTCTGCAGACAAATAATCCTTGATGTACAGAAGCACACCTGAATTTTTGTAAATGGAGATGATTATAATATGAGGTTTAGTCAATTTTTAAAAGATAAAATATTACAAATATCATTAATTATGTTTGCGATTATAACAATAGAAATATTTTTGCTAGCATATCCTTTGGAGAATTTTATAAAAATATATATTCTGGCAGTGATTATTGGTCTTTATTTTATTTCTATTATTGTTGAATACCTAAGGAAAAAGAATTACTATTCAAATATCTATAATTTATTAGATGAACTTCAAGAAAAATATTTGATAACAGAAATTATTCAAAAACCAAATTTTGTTGAAGGAAAAATGCTAAAAGAAATATTAGAACAAGTAAATAAATCAATGATAGAAAATGTAAATAAATACAAGTATTTATGTGAAGACTATAAAGAATATATAGAGATGTGGATTCACGAAATAAAAATACCGATTGCTACAAGTAAAATTATTATTGAAAATAATAAGACAAAGGCAACTGAAAGCATAGATGAGGAACTAGACAAAGTAGAAAGCTATATTGAACAGGCTTTATATTATGCTAGAAGTAACACGGTAGATAAAGATTATTATATAAAAAAGAATGACATAGAAGATATAGTAAATGAGTGTATTAAAAAGAATAAGAAAGTTTTAATCGGAGAAAAAATATCTATCAAGACTCATGATTTAAATTTACATGTAAATACTGATAGCAAATGGATTTTATTTATTTTGAATCAAATAGTTCAAAATTGTATCAAATACAGAAAAATGGATGAACAGGCTGAAATAGAATTTTTTGCAAAACAAAGAAAAGAAAATAGTGTTTTATGTATAAAAGATAATGGAATGGGAATAGAAAAAGGAGAGATAACGAGAGTGTTTGAAAAAGGCTTTACAGGAACAAATGGAAGAAGATTAAATAAAAAGTCGACAGGGATAGGGTTATATTTATGTAAAAAGTTATGCAACAAATTAGGAATAGGGATAGAATTAGAATCAGTTCAGAATCAAGGAACAGAAGTTAGATTGATTTTTCCAAATAGTAGCTATATTTCATTATGCTAAAGTGAAGTTACAATATTTGGCGGATTTATGTTATAAATTTTAATTCTTACGAAACTGTAAGTATTATGTAAGGCAAATCGATGGCAACTGGACTTAGAACCCATTATAATTAAAGTCAAGTTAGAAAATAACTTGAAAAAAACTTATAGTAAATGGGAGGTTTAATTTGGATAAGATTCTTGAAGTACAAAATATAGGAAAATATTATGGTGGAAAATCAAATTTAACAAAAGCAATTGATAATATCAGTTTTACTGTGAACAAAGGAGAATTTGTAGGAATAATGGGAGCATCAGGTTCTCGGGAAGACTACACTCTTGAATTGTATATCTACGATAGATAGGGTAACCTCACGGGCATATCTTTGTTGACAATGATGATATTACAAAATTAAGAGGAAATAAATTGAATAAATTTAGAAGGGAAGAACTAGGATTTATTTTTCAGGAATTTAATTTATTAGATACTTTAACATGCTATGAAAATATAGCTTTGGCCTTGACAATTCAGGGAGTGAATCCTAGAGAAATTGAAACAAGAGTAAGAAAAATTGCAGAAAAACTTGAGATAAATGATATTTTAAACAAATATCCTTATCAAATATCGGGTGGACAAAAACAAAGAGTAGCTTGCAGTAGGGCAATGATTACAAATCCGAAAATTGTGCTTGCTGATGAGCCTACACGGTGCATTGGATTCGAAATCATCAAGGCAATTATTAGAAAATTTTGAATACTTGAACAAAAATTTTGGAGCAACAATTTTAATGGTAACACATGATGCTTTTACAGCTTCTTATGCTAACAGAATTTTATTTATTAAAGATGGAAAAATCTTTAATGAGCTAATAAAAGGAAATGATACAAGAAAGCAATTTTTTGAAAAAATAATTGAAGTTCAAACACTTCTTGGAGGTGATTTGAACAATGTACTTTGATAGAGAAAAATATGAAGTGAATTACAATGATAATAAAGAACATAGATGCAGTCTAGTATTAAAATTATCATTTAAAAATATGACGAAAAGTATAAAAGATTATAGTATATATTTTTTGACATTAGTTCTCGGTGTAGCAATTTTTTATATGTTTAATTCGTTAGATAGCCAACAAGCAATGCTAGAGGTTTCGCAGTCTACAAAAAATATTATAGAACTGATGATAGGGATACTTGGTTTTGTTTCTGTATTTGTTGCAATAGTTTTAGGGTTACTAATCGTATATGCAAATAATTTCCTAATAGGTAGAAGAAAAAAAGAGTTTGGCATATATATGATTCTCGGAATTGGAAAAAGACAAATATCTAAAATTATCTTGTTAGAAACAATATTTGTAGGAATAATATCACTAATAGCACGGACTTGTAATTGGTGTGTTTGCTTCACAATTTATGTCAATATTAGTTGCAAAATTATTTGAAGCTGATATGAGTAAATTTACATTTGTATTTTCAAAAGAGGCATGTATCAAGACTTGTGTATATTTTACAGTAATATATGTTGCTGTGATGATTTTTAATACAATGACAGTCTCAAGATACAAATTAATTAATTCGCTAAATGCTACAAAGAAAAATGAAAAAGTAAATATAAGAAATCCTTTTTTAGCGATTTTAGTATTTTTACTAGGCAGTATTGTTTTAGGCTTTGCATATTGGAAAGTAACAGGTAATGCAAATTCAATACGTACGTTTGAAATGCTACTACCTCCAATCCTTATGGGAATTTTTGGAACTGTTATAATATTTTGGTCTTTATCGGGATTTATAATAACAGTTATCCAAAAAATGAAAAATATTTATCTAAAAAATACAAATATGTTTATTTTAAGACAAGTAAACAATAAAGTAAACACAATGGTTGCTAGTATGAGTGTTATATGTTTAATGCTATTTATGACAATAAGTATTTTATCTACTAGTTTAGCATTAAGAAACACTATGCAAAGAGAACTAATTGAGATGACACCAGTAGACTTGAATTTATACAAAACTGCTAATTTACCAGAAAGTTATATGAAATATGGAGTAGAGCATAAGATAGCGAATGAGAAACAAAGGGAGGACTCAAAACATCCTATTCAAGAAACCTTGATAAATAACGGATTAGATATGAATGTTTTGAGAGATATTACAGAAATTGAAATCTATACAGATAGTAATTTAACTTGGAAAATATTTTTTGGAGATAAATATCCTGAAATAAAAGAACTATATCCAGGACTTCAATATAATAAAGAAGAAGAAATTGTAAAAATATCGGACTATAACAAAATTGCTAGATTATATGGAATAAAAGAGTACGCTTTAAATCAAGATGAATACATTGTTCTTTGTGATTTTGACAGTCAAACAGAGATAAGAAATAAAGTATTAGCAAAAGGAAATTATCCACTAAGAATTGCAGGAAAAGAGTATAAATCAAAATACAATGAATGCCAAGAAGGTTTCATTACAATGTCAACAAGTCATACAAATACAGGAATTATTCTAGTCCCTGATAGTTGTCCTTTAACAGAGGAAATGAAAGAAATGTATTTATTATCAGCAAATTACAATGCAAAAACAGAAGAAGAAAAACAAAAGATAGAAAAAATTTTTACAGGTGACAGCAGTTCCTCAAATTTAATAAAATCTTTGAATGACAATGGAATAGAGATAGATGGATTTACAAAAATTAGTTTAATGGAAGCAAGTATAGGAATAGCAACAATAGCAACATTTATAGCAATTTATCTGGGAATTATATTTTTAATAGCAAGTTCTGCAATTTTAGCTTTGAAACAATTAACAGACAGTTCAGATAATAAACAGAGATATACGATCTTGAGAAAAATTGGCTGTGATGAAAAAATGATAAATAAGTCATTATTTAGGCAAATAGGAATATTCTTCTGCATGCCACTCATTTTAGCAATAATTCATTCTATTTTTGGAATACAGTTTGCAATAAAAATATTATCAGGACTTGCCTCAAAGGATGATTTAGTACCTTCTATCATAGGAACAGTAGTTGTTATTGAAGTAATATATGGAGCATATTTTATGGCTACATATTTTGGAAGTAAAAATATTATCAAGGAAAATGATTAAAATAAGATTGTAAAATAATTCAAGATGCAATATGTATTGCATCTTGAATTATTTATTAAAAGAAAAAACTCGTGAATCTTTCTTTTACCATAAAAGATTGAAATTTATCCATTTTTGTGCTATTATATTGCTAGAAAATTAAAGTTTATTAATTTAAATATAGATACATAATATAAAAAAGGAGAAAATTATGTTAGAAATAAAAGATGTTTGCTTTACAAGAGATGATAAAAAAATATTAGATCACGTTAGTCTAAATATAGATACTGATAAATTTGTAGTTATTACTGGACCAAACGGCTCAGGGAAATCAACTCTAGTAAAAATAATCATGGGAATAAAAAAACCGGATTCAGGTAAAATCTTTCTTGAAGGAAAAGACATTACTGATTTATCTATTGATGAGAGGGCAAAACTAGGCATTGGATTTGCATTTCAACAACCAGTAAAATTTAAAGGTATCACGGTATATGATTTATTAAAATTATCTTCTGGAAAAGAAATAAATAAAACGGAAGCTTGTGATATTTTATCAAAAGTTGGATTATGTGCAAAAGAGTACATTGATAGAGAGGTAAATAATTCACTATCAGGAGGAGAATTGAAGAGGATTGAAATCGCAACAGTAGCTGTGCGTAATTCAAAGTTTACGATTTTTGATGAACCAGAGGCAGGAATCGATTTATGGAGTTTCCAGAGTTTAATCAAGATATTTGAGGATATGAGAAAAATAGTTCAAGGTACAACCCTTATAATTTCACATCAAGAGCGTATTTTAAATATAGCAGATGAAATTGTTTTAATGAGAGAAGGAAAAATAGAATCAAAAGGAAGCAAAGATGAATTATTGGGGAAAGTGCTTGAAAGACCTATATGTTGTAAGTTAGGAGGTAACAAAGATAATGGATAAGATAGATATTGATTTATTGCATGAAATTACTGATTTAGAAGGTGAAAGCTTTCAAGGTGCTTACAACATACGAAAAAATGGTCAAGGAATTGAAAGAAAAGTAACTGATAATATTAATATTGTTACCAAAAAAGATGTATCTGGAATAGATATTTATGTTCGAGAAAACACTAAGTTTGAATTTGTCCATATCCCAGTAATTATCACAGAAAGTGGATTAAATGATGTAGTCTATAATGATTTTTATATTGGTAAAAATGCAAATGTCGTAATTATTGCTGGATGTGGTATTCATAATGACCATCATCAAGATTCTCAGCATGATGGAATTCACCGTTTCTTTTTAGAAGAAGGAGCAAAGGTGAAATATATAGAAAAGCACTATGGTGAAGGAAAAGGTACGGGTAAAAGAATTTTAAATCCAGTTACAGAAGTACACTTGAAGGCAGGTTCAACTTTAGAAATGGAATCTGTACAAATCAAGGGAGTGGATTCAACTGTAAGAGAAACAAAAGGAGAGCTAGAAGAAAATACAAATTTTGTTGTAACTGAAAAAATTATGACACATGGTTCACAATATGCAAAAACAATTTTTGATGTGGAATTAAATGGAAAGAATGCTAGCACAAAGGTAACTTCAAGATCAGTTGCAACTGAAAATTCAGTGCAACAGTTTGAATCAAAAGTAACAGGAAATACAGAATGTTTTGGACATGTAGAGTGTGATGCAATTATCAAGGATAATGGAAAAGTAATTGCAATTCCAGAGATTATTGCAAATAGTGTTAATGCAAATTTGATTCATGAGGCTGCTATTGGAAAAATAGCAGGTGATCAACTAACAAAACTTATGTCTTTAGGATTGAATGAAAAAGAAGCGGAACAAGCTATTATTGATGGATTTTTGAAATAGTAATTTTATATGCTTGGAGAAAAATAATGAACTATAGAATAATTAACGGTGCTGTAACATATGGCGCTGATACAATTTTAGAAGAAATAAATTTTGAAATAAAAGATCAAGAAAAGGTCGCAATAGTAGGTAGGAACGGAAGTGGTAAGACCACTCTATTAAAGGCACTTATAAATAATGATATACTTTCGGAAGGAACAGGGACAGATAGGCTTAAAGTTTATCAAGAAGGCATAAAATTAATAGGATATCTTGAACAAATTAATTTTCAAGATGACAATATAACAATGATAGACGAAATACTAAAAGTATACAAACCAATACTTGAAATAGAGAAAAAACTAGAAAATTTAGTTATAGAAATGCAGAAGAATTCTTCTGAAGAATTGGCACAGGAATATTCTAAGACTCTTGACAGATATGAATTTTTAAATGGATATACATATAAGAAAGAATATGAAACAGCGATTAGTAAATTTGGATTTACCAATCAAGATAAAAATAAAAAAATAAGTGAATTTTCAGGAGGACAAAGAACTAAAATTGCATTCATAAAATTACTTCTAAGTAAACCAGACCTATTAATTCTAGATGAACCAACAAATCATCTTGATATTACTACAATTGAATGGCTTGAAGGGTATTTAAAAGACTATCCAAAAGCGATAGTTATAGTTTCACACGATAGAATGTTTTTAAATAAAATAGTAAATAAGATTTATGAAATAGAATATGGCACGATTACTGGATATAGCGGAAATTATGAGTTCTTTGAAAAACAAAAGAGAGTAAACTATGAAAAACAATTAAAAGATTTTGAATTTCAACAAAAAGAAATAAAAAGATTACAAAGTATAGCTGATAGATTTAGATATAAACCGACAAAAGCAAAAATGGCTTTATCAAAGCTAAAACAAATCGAAAGAATGGAAAAGAAGGAAGAACCTAATAGATATGATTTAAAAACATTCAAGGCTAATTTTGAAATTAATACTCAGAGTGGAAATGATGTTTTATCAGTAGAAGATTTAGAAATAGGATATGATACGGTTTTAGCAAAATGTTCATTTAATCTATATAAAGGTCAAAAATTAGGAATAATTGGAAGTAATGGAACAGGAAAATCAACACTGCTCAAGACTCTAGTAGGAAATTTAAATCCAATAAATGGTAAATTTGAATTTGGGCATAAAGTAGAATTGGGATACTTTGATCAACAAATGTTAGGACTTGATCCAGAAAAAACTGTTTTTGAGGAATTTTCCGAAGAATTTCCTGATTTAACAGTTACTGAAGTAAGAAATTCTTTGGCAGCTTTTATGTTTGTAGGTCAAGAGGTTTTTAAAAAAGTAAATATGCTTTCAGGTGGAGAAAAAGTAAGACTTTCTATAAGTAAGATATTAAAAAAAGGACCAAATCTTCTAATACTTGATGAACCTACAAACCACATGGATATAATTGGAAAAGAAACATTAGAAAATATGTTAAAAGAATATCAGGGAACTCTTATTTTTGTATCACATGATAGGTTTTTCGTAAATAAAATCGCAGACTCAATTTTAAGTTTTGAAAATGGAAAAGTCAAATATTATCCATATGGTTATGAATATTATTTAGAAAAAAGAGAAGAGACTGTAGAAGAAAGTAGCATTCAAAAAAATGATAAAGTAATCAAACAGACATATACAAATCCACTAAAAGAAAAGGGAAAATTAGAGAGAAAAATAAAAAAAATTGAAGAAGAAATTTCAAAAAGAGAAGAAGAAATATGTAGCTTACAAAAAGAACTTGAAAAAGAAGAAATATATTCTGATTACATAAAAGTAGGAGAGATTCAAAGTAAAATAGATTCATTAAATCAAGAAATTCAAGAAAATATGATTTTATGGGAAGAGTATCAGGAAAAAATGACAGAATTTTCAACCAATTGTTAAAAAATAAAACAAGCTATAAATTTAGAAAAAAGCTTGAAATATTAATAGTTAGAGAGGATTAAAATTATGAACAAAAAAGTCATAATTACGCTAGCAGTAATTATATCTTGCCTAATTTTAGTTTCTATATATTTTTATTATGAAAATACAAAATTGCAAACCAGCAATTATGAGATAATCAAGAGTAAAATACCAAGTGATTTTAATAACTATAAAATAGTACAAGTATCAGATCTTCATAATACAAAATCAAGAAATTTAACTGATGAATTAATCAAGGAAATACAGAGAGAAAGACCAAATATAATAGTTATAACTGGAGATTTGATTGATGCAAATAAAACAAATATAGACACTGCAATAAATTTCATAGAGAAAATTCAAAATGTTGCACCCATATATTTTGTCTCAGGTAATCATGAATCAAGCATAAGCAATTATTCAAAACTACAAGAAAAACTTCAAGAAAATAATGTAACCATTTTGGACAACAAATTGGAAGTGCTCAAGATAAATGAATCAAGTATAAATCTGATTGGAATAGATGATCCTAGAATGGCTCACGAAAGTTTTGTAGATGATTCTGAAATAATAAAGGCCGAAATAGATAAAATAGGGTATGATACAAACAAATACACTATATTGCTTTCACATAGACCAGAATTATTTGATACTTATGTAGAAAAAAATATTGATTTGGTTTTAGCTGGACATGCACATGGTGGACAGATTAGATTACCATTTATTGGAGGAGTTATAGCACCTAATCAAGGCTTATTTCCTAAATATACAAGTGGTATATTTGAAAAAAATCAAACAAACATGATAGTAAGCCGTGGAATTGGAAATAGTATTTTACCTTTTAGAATAAACAATAGACCAGAGTTAGTAGTTGTAACACTAAAAAGCGATAAAACATTATACTAAAAAAGTCCATATAGGAGAAGAAAAAAGAGATTTATTAACAAAAATACTTGCATAAAGCTATAATAACATGCTAAAATGGTCAAGTAGGAAATGATGATCAAGTATTAATATACTATGAGCACTTGAAAAAATAAAAGGAGGAATTAACTATGTCAGGACACAGCAAATGGCATAATATTCAAGCTAAAAAGGGTAAAGCAGACGCAGCTCGTGGAAAAGTGTTTACAAAGCTTGGTAGAGAATTATTAATTGCAGTAAAACAAGGAGGACCTGACCCATCTGGTAATTCAAAGCTAAAAGATGTTATAGCTAAATGTAAGGCTGCAAATATGCCAAACGATACAATAAATAGTGCAATAAAAAGAGCATCAGGAGCAGGAAATAATGAAAACTACGAAGAAATTGTATATGAAGGATATGGACCAAACGGTGTTGCAATAATTGTAAATGCAACAACTGATAACAGAAATAGAACAGCAGCAGATGTAAGACACGTATTTGATAAAGCAGGAGGAAGTCTTGGAACAACTGGTTGTGTATCATATATGTTTAATAGAAAAGGTGTAATTGTAATAGAAAAATCAAGCACTGATATGTCTGAAGATGATCTTATGCTACTTGCTTTAGACTGTGGAGCAGAAGATTTTTCATCAGAAGAAGAATTCTATGAAATAACTACTTCTCCAGAGGATTTCTCAAATGTTAGAGAAAGTCTTGAAGGAAAAGGATTAACTTTCGTAGAAGCTGATATCCAAATGGTTCCAACAACATATGTAGACTTAGACGAAAAAGGTGCAGAAAAGATGGAAAGATTATTGGAAAAATTGGATGAATTAGATGACGTTTCAGAAGTTTTCCATAACTGGAACGAATAATTTTATGCCACCATATAAACCCTATAAAATTAAAGAAAAAATGAAGCAAACTTTTTAATGTTTGCTTCATTTTTTTATAAGCAATAAATCTTTTAATAATAAGTTCTAATTTATCAAGTTTTTTCATATAATAATTACGAGAAACTAAGGAAGAGGAAAAAGATGTTAGAAATTTTAAATTTATTTCCTAGAGAAATTTCAAATAAAATATCTCAATTTTCAAATATAGATTTAAAAAATCTTGAAGAAATACGATTAAGAGTACAAAAACCAGTTATTTTAAAATTCTTAGACAGAGAATTAGTTCTTGATTATATAATTTCACAAAATGAAATATTAAAAATATTACAATTTATATGTGATAACTCTATATATTCATATCAAAATCAAATATGTAATCGGATACATAACTATTAGAGGAGGACATAGAGTAGGAATATCAGGAGATGTCGTATTTGAAAATGAAAAAGTTAAAAATATATCTTATGTGCATAGTTTAAACTTTAGAATTGCTAGAGAAGTAAATGGGGCATCTAAAAATATTATGAAATATATTTTGAATGTTGAAAACAATAGTGTATATAACACTTTAATAGTAGGACCACCTAATACCCGGAAAAACAACAATTTTGAGAGATTTAGCGAAAAATATTAGTAATGGAATTCAAGAAATTGGATTCAAACGGAATAACAGTTGGAATAGTAGATGAAAGAGGAGAAATATCGGCGATGAATAAAGGTATATCTGAGAATGATGTAGGCATAAGGACCGATATTTTAAATAATATCAAAAAAGACATAGGAATTGAAATGCTGATAAGAAGTATGGCCCCAAAAGTAATAATCTCTGATGAAATAGGAAATAAGAATGATATATCTGCTATAAATTATGCTATATGTTCAGGAGTAAATGGAATATTTACTGCTCATGGAACATCAATGGATTATTTAAAAAAGAATCCAATTTTTAGTGAAATGCTAGAAATGAATCTATTTCAAAGAATTATATTTTTGGATCAAGATAAAAAAGGACAAATACGAAACATATATCAAGAAAACAAGCAGTAGACAATTGCCTACTGCTTGCTTTCTTTGCATCCAGTTACTAAGGAAATAACGACCATTGCTGTAGAGCTACTTACCTGATGGAATCCCAAGGATACAAAGGTATGGTGCAATGACCTTCCTTCGACACCTTCTGAAGGAATAACCTTACAGACGACTCGAACGCTAATGTACTTTTTCCCAAGGTCATAAGCTATTTGCCGTGCCTGAGATAAAATTTCTTTAGCATCTTCGCCACAAAGTTTTTCTACAGTTTCGATATCTGCCTCACTGATTGCGAGCATTTGCGTAACCTCCTTTAGGTTTATGATATAATCATAACACATAATTTACATAATGTCAAATTTAACTAAAATATCTAACTAAATTTTTGTTCTAAAAAATAAAAAAATGAATATATATATATTATCATATTTTACAAAGGATGGATTTTATTGATATTTATAAAATGGACAATTTTACTTGCTGTGTTTCTTATATCAACTTACATAGGTATTGCTATATCTAATAAATATAAAAACAGAGTCAAGGATCTAAAAAGCATTAGAAATGTATTTAACATATTGGAAACAAAAATAAAATTCACATATGAGCCACTTCCAGAAATATTTCAAGATATATCAAATGAATTTACAGGAGCAATCTCAGATATATTTAAAACCGCAAAGGAAAAAATGAATGAATTTTCAGCAGGAGAAGCATGGGATTTAGCAATCAAAAATTCATCTACATTTATGAATGATGAAGATTTGAATGTGTTAAATGGATTGGGAAAATTACTTGGAAAAACTGATATAGAAGGACAACTTTCTGAAATAGAGTTAATAAAAGAATTTATAGATATGCAAATAAAAAAGGCAGAAGATGAAAAAAGAAAGAATGAAAAGTTATACAAGAATTTAGGCGTAATGATTGGAATGATCCTAGTTATAATATTTATTTAAAGCAAAAGAAGAGGGGGAAATAGTTTGAATATTGACTTATTATTCAAGATAGCTGCAATTGGAATATTAGTTGCAGTACTTCATCAAGTTTTAGTAAGAGCAGGAAGAGAAGATCAAGCAATGATGACAACTCTAGCAGGTCTTGTAATCGTTCTTACTATGGTTATACAAGAAATTAGTACATTATTTGATACAGTAAGAACGATATTTAATTTGTAATAGAGAGGAAATATATGGAAATAATAAAAATTATAGGAGTTGCAATTCTTGCAGTTGTGATAATTATTATAATCAAGCAGTATAAACCAGAATTTGCAATATACATATCAATTATAACGAGCATAATAATTGTATATTTTGTAATAGATAAATTTTCAGGAATTATAAATCTTTTAAATAATCTTTCAAACAAATTAAATAGTGGACAAGAATTCTTGAAAATACTTATGAAAATAACAGGAATAGCATTTTTAACAGAATTTGCCGTTAGTATATGCCAAGATGCCGGAGAAAGTGCAATAGGATCTAAAATAGACTTTGGCGGAAAAATAATAATAATTGCTATGTCAATTCCTATTATTTCATCAATGCTTGAGACTGTAATTCAAATATTACCTTGAAGTAAAAGAAAGAGGAACATATGAAAAAAATAATAGCGATATTAATATTTTTATTTACTATTGCATATAGTATAACTTCATATGGAACAGATACAAACAGTATACTTGAAGAACAAGAGAAAAATTTAGGAATTACAGAGTTTATAAAAGAAGCTCAAGATTATTCAGAAGAAACTTTTGGAGATGTAGATTTAAGTACATTATATCAAGATGCTATATCTGGAAATGTAAATTTAAATGGAACTTTGAATTCGATATTAAACATTGCGGGAAAAGAAATAAAAAGCACTGTTAGAAGTTTAGGATACATATTAGTAATTATAATTATACATAGCATTATAAAAAATATTAGTGATGGCCTTGGTAATAGCCAAATTGGAGAAATAACACATTATGTAGTATATGTTTTGATTGTTACATTAGTTATGACAAACTTTTCTGAAATGATAAATTTAATACGAGAAACAACAAATAATCTAGTAGGTTTTTTAAATTCACTTCTGCCAATACTGTTAGCATTAATGATAACAACTGGAAATATTGTAACTGCATCAACGATACAACCAGTGCTGTTAGTTACGATAACACTAATTGGAAATTTTATATCTGCTGTGCTCTTACCATTAGTTTTAATAGGAACAGCACTTGGAATTGTATCAAAGATATCAGATAAAGTACAAATAAATAAACTTTCAAAATTTTTTAAATCAAGTGTAGTCTGGATTCTTGGTGTAGTTCTTACAATTTTTGTTGGAATATTATCACTTGAAGGGACATTAACTAGTAGTGTAGATGGACTAACAGCAAAAACTACAAAGGCTGTTGTAACAAGTACTATACCTGTGGTAGGGAAACTTTTAGGTGAAACGGTGGATGCTGTATTAGGATGTAGTAATATATTAAAAAATGCAGTTGGATTTGTCGGAATATTTATTGTAATATCTATATCAATATTACCAATCATAAAACTTGCAATTATGTCGATTGCATTTAATCTGACAGCAGCCCTGAGTGAACCGATAGCAGATAAAAAAATTGTATCAATTTTTGAACAAATGGGAGATACTTTTAAAGTACTACTTGGAATGATGACTACAATTTCTGTGATGTTAATTATAGGATTAACTCTTGTTATAAAAATAACTAATAGTGGGATGATGTACAGATGATAAATGGAATATGCTCTTGGGCAGAACAAGTGATAATTGCCGTTATAATAGGAACTATTATAGAAATGATTCTGCCAAAAGGAAATATTGAAAAATATATTAAAACTGTGATTGGTATATACATACTTTATACTGTAATTTCTCCTGCTATAGGATTTTTAACTGGAAAGGAATTAAAACTTACATATAATGATTATCAAGAATATTTTAATTATACAGATGAACAAAACTTTTACGAAAATCAATTGAATAGTCAAGCAGGAAACACAATAGAAGATACATATAAAAAGGAATTGGAAAAGAAAATTAAAATTGACATAGAAGATATGGGATTTAAATTAAACTCTATATCTTTAGAATTTGACTTGAATAATGCAGCCATAAGAAATGTTGTTTTATCAATAAACAAGAAGGAAGATAATGTTCAAGACAACAAGATAATTATTAATAATATTGAAATCGGATATAGAGAAGATAAGAAACAAGAAAACGAATTAACAAGACAAGAGATAGAAAAGATAAAAGAGAAGCTAAAACAAGATTATGGCATAGATCAAGAAGAAATAACTATAAATTCAATATAAAGGAGATATGAGTATATGTTCAAGGAACAAATGAATAAAATTAAAAATATATTTTCTAAAGGAATAGATGGGCAGGAAAAACCTAAAAGTGAAAAAAGGAAAATAGAAAATTTAGTTGTGTTTTTAATTATTTTGATAGTTACTCTAATAGTAATAAATACAATTATAAATGGGAATGACAATAGTTCAAGTGATAGTAAAAATACTCCATATAAAGAATTAGCACAACTTGAAAATAAAACTGATGAAAGAAAAGAAGAATTAGAAGAAAAACTTGAAAATATACTAAGTAAAATGTCTGGTGTGCGGAAATGTTAATGTATTAGTTACATATTCTCAGACTAGTGAAGTAATTGCAATGTATAATGAAAATACTGAAACATCTCACACATCTGAAAAAGATGCTCAGGGTGGAAATAGAGAAGTAGAAGAAGAAAATACAAAAAAAGAAGTAATATTTACTGATGAAAATGGATCAAATGTACCAGCTACTCAAACTATAGTCAATCCAAGAGTAGAAGGTGTAATTGTTATTGCAGAAGGAGCAAATGATGTGAATACCAAAACTAACATCATTGCAGCTGTTGAAGCAGTAACAGGAGTTCAAACACATAAAGTACAAGTATTTCCTATGAATTGAAATATAATTGTGTATAGATTTTAAATTATCTTGAAGTTCAAGTTTTAGTATACTTTAAAATTCAAGTTAATATGAAAATATTTATTTAGGAAGGGAGATCTTTTATGAAAGTTTTCAAGAAAAACCAATTAGCTCTTTTAGTTATTTCTCTTATGCTCATTACGGCAGGATATTTGAATTATGATAGCATGAATAAGGTAGTAGAAGAAACTCGGAACAGAGCCAAGCAATTCTCTTGACGTAGCGAGTATTGGCGACGCAGAACTTGTTAATGCAAATGTTACAACTGAGAATAACAACATAGTATCTCAAGTACAAGATAACAATAATGTAGCACAAGAGGGAAATAAAGTAACAGAAACAAATGCAGACAATGTACAAAACGAAATTCAAGAAAATGACTATTTTGCAACTTCAAAACTAGAGAGAAATATTATGTATTCACAAATGCTTGAAAGTTATCAAAAAATTATCGACTCATCAAGCGCAATCACAGAACAAAAAACAATAGCTCATCAAGAAATCAATAAAATAAATGAACTTCAAAATGCTATTATGATAGCAGAAAATTTACTCTCTACAAAAGGATTTCAGAATAATGTAATCTTTGTAAATGGGGACAGTATAAGTGTAATTATAGGAAAAGAAGATTTATCACAAGACGAAGTAGCACAAATACAAAACATTATATCTCGTGAACTTGATGCGCAAGTAGAAAACATACATATTTCTAAAAAATAGGATTTACAAATGAACCACTAATATATTATCTATCAAGAATAATTTTAATTAAAAATCATTATGATAGACATAATATTTGACTTAAATGCAATTTCATGGTAAAATTATATTATATCAAACCTTCAAGGAGGACATTTTAAATGGCAAGCTTTGTAATGTGGGTATTGACATCTCTCGGAGCAGCCACACTTTATGTGGCGCGGAAGATGGAGTTGCTCAATGTCCCAATGTGGGGGATCTGGACAACTCTTGGAGTGAGCTTTTTCTTCTTCTGGGTCATGTGCCTAGTGATCAACGGCTCACTGAGAAGGTACGACAAAAGAGACACGGACACTTTTAGCTGGGTGGTAGCAATTGGATTCGCGATACTTACTGAAATGTATGCAGAAGACCACTATGCAGAAGTAGCAATACCAGTGGCCATCATGGGTATAACGCTATTACTTCTTCTGGGATTTATTACCTTCTGCAGTATGCTCCATACGTTCCGCAGTCGAATTGGAAGAATTCTGAAGTGCAGAAAATCTGTAAAAGATAACTGCTTGTGGTTGATGTTATTCGCAGTAATACTTCTAATCGCAATAGGATTGTTCCACCATTCAGACTACGAACTTTTCAAATTGATGATGATTGTATTTATCGGCGTAGATTATATTCTGTTCTGCCGTATATTCTACAATTATTTTATCGATCTGAAATGTGTAGAGAGATTAAAAATGAGACACATCCTTTACCACAAAACGTAAGCAAAACCATACCTCGCCTTGTTCAGTCTTATACTGACAGGCGAGGTCCTTTTATTTGGTGGAGTTTCAAAAGAGTTTTCATCTTGACAAAGTTACAAATTTAGTTTACAATAATTATTAGAGTAAATTGAATAGTCGCGTATACTTTTGTATATGAGGAAAGTCCGGGCTCCATAGAGCAATGGTGCTGGATAACGTCCAGTGAGGGAGACCTCAAGGAAAGTGCAACAGAAAATAAACGCCAGCTATTTTAGTTGGTAAGTGTGAAAAGGCGAGGTAAGAGCTCACCGCCAGTATGGTGACATATTGGGTCAGTGTAAACCCCACCTGGAGCAACGCGAGATTCAAGAACATAAGACTGCTCGTCAGTTTCTTGAAAAAAAAGAAGCGGCTAGAGATATATAGTAATATATATTCGAGATAAATGACTATTCACGACAGAACCCGGCTTATAGATTTACTCTTAAATTTTCAAGATAAAATATTAGAGGTTAGATTTTCTAACCTCTAATTGCATTTTCTATATCTTTTGGAATAGGAGAAACTATAGTCATTTCTTTTTTAGTGATTGGATGGATAAATTTTACTTTCTGGGAATGCAGAGCTTGCCTTGATATAAGGTTTGATGATGTACCATATAAAGTATCACCTAAAATTGGATGACCTAAAAATTTAGAATGAACACGAATCTGATGGGCCCTTCCAGTTTCTAGTTTAAAGTGGACAAGGCTCATGTTATTATTTTCATCTATTACTTGATAGTGAGTTATTGAAGATTGCCCATTTTTATCAATACATCTTTCTATTATGCTATTTTCTTTTCTTGAGATCGGAGCATCTATTGTACCATATTTATTATCAAGTATGCCTACCAATATTCCGATATATTCTTTTTGAAAAATATTATTTTTCATTTGAGAAATGAGACCTTCTTGAATATACTCATTTTTAGCGAAGATGACAATTCCAGATGTATCTCTATCAAGTCTATTTACAATCCTTATTTTTCTTTGCAAACCAATGCTATCGAAATAATATTTAACTCCATTTGAAAGGCTGGTTTCAAAATGAGATAAAGAAGGGTGTACAGCTATACCAGAAGGCTTATCTAGTATTAACATATAATTATCCTCATATAAAACCTTCAAATCCATTTTTGTACTTACTATATTTGAGTTATCTTCAACGAAATTCAAATCTACTCCAATAATATCACCTTGATGTAAAATGTTATCATGGGTGATAGGAGTATCATTTAAATAAATATGATTTTCTCTTTTTAGTTTTAGAAATAGGCGAGAAGAAATAGCAAATTCTTCTTTTAGAATTTGTTTGATGTTATCATATTTGTTTGAATTTATTGTATACGCTAAATCCATTTAACCTCCATCTATATAAATACTATTTTAATTTTCGCATTTTGGTAATCTTGATATCAAAATCTAATTAATTATACAATATTTTAAAATAAAATTCTTTATTTTTATCAAAATTTATGTTAAAATACAAATAAATAAATGCGAGCATGCTGGAATTGGCAGACAGGCACGTTTGAGGGGCGTGTGTGGAAATCACGTGTGGGTTCAAGTCCCATTGCTCGCACCAACACCTAAAATATATGAAAATTTTGCAAGCATTTTATAGTAAATATAAAATACTTGCTATTTTATGTAAATAATGATATAATTAATACATATTTTATAAAAAAACCAAATTAGGAAAGTTGAGGATAGCAATATGAAACGCTTCTTACTGCGGGTGTTAGGAGTAATCCTGATACTGCTTGCTGTTGGCATTGGAATCTACTTTGGAGTGTATAAATGTTTTATCAAATCCATTATCGAGATAATCAATGCGGCAAATGCAGGATTTCAGGTGATTCCTATCGTATGGGGAGTAGTCAAAATTATTGTGGGAGTCCCTGTCGCATGGTACATGGTCACCGTAGGTGTTGTAGCTGGACATGAACTTATCAACTATTCAGATGGATTTACTAATCAATAATTTGGTAAAAAAGAAACTCCTTGAAAGGAGTTTCTTTTTTACATTATGATGTTGCTAAGTTTAAATTTTTCAACACTTCATATCTTTTTATTTTTTGAGTTGTAGTTTTTGCAAAAGGTGTAGTTGTGATAGAAATCTGTTTAATATGTTTATAAATTGGCAAAGATTTATTTATTTCTTTTATCTCATTCCAAAGAATATTTTTATATTCAAGCACAGATTTATCTCCAAGAGTATCTACAATTAAATCTTCAGAATAAACAATTTCAGCACATAAAGCAGTATCACGAGAACTTTCTTCTCTAGGGTACACAATACTTTCTATAACATAAGGAATCTTGTTAATTAGAGCTTCTAATTCTTGTGGATATACGTTTTTTCCATTTTTAAGAACTATAAGATCTTTTTTACGACCAGTTATGTATAAGAAACCATCATCATCAAGGTATCCATAGTCTCCTGTGCTAAGCCATCCATTTTTTAGTACTTTCTTAGTTTCTTCTGGATTATTGTAATATCCAATCATAACACTTGGACCTTTTACTGTGATTTCTCCAACACCAGTAATATCAGGATTATCTATTTTAATTTCTAAGTTATCCAAAACACGGCCAATTGAACCAGGTCTTTTGCTATCATTTGTTTCAGCAGATATAATAGGTGAAGCTTCGGTTAAACCATAACCTTGAATAAATTCTATTCCTAAATCATTGAAACCATGAATCGTATCTACATTTAAAGGGGCAGAACCGCATAAAACTAATCTCAAATTTCCTTTAAATTTACTAATTGCATCTGGTTCTTTATTTTCATTTATATTTTTTATAATTTTTTTATACATTGTTTCCAAAACAAGGGGAACTGCAAATAATACAGATACATTGTACTCTTTTAGATTATCTTGTAAATATTTCAAACCATCACAAAACGCAACTTTTGCTCCAGAATAAAGTCCAAACAAGAAAGTTGCAGTACATTCAAAAGTATGATGTATTGGTAAAAAAGATAATAATGTATCATCAGATGTAACTTTTGCATAGTGGCTAAAAGCAACAACGTTTGAACAAATATTATATTGAGAAAGCATAACTGCTTTAGGAGTGTTAGTAGTTCCTGAAGTAAATATCATAACACTCATTTTTTTATTGTCGATTACGATATTATCATATGTATTATCTCCATTAGCAATGAGTTTTCTTCCTTGGTTAATTAGACAATCAAAACTTTTTATATTATCTTGATCATTAGGTTGATTCATTGCAATTGCATATTTAATATTGTTAGAATCTTGTTTTAATATCTTTTCAACAACATCTTTGTGTTTATCTTCAAAAATGATAGCACTAGCACCACTTCTTTTAATAAGATTTTCCATTTCATTTTCTGGCAATGCTCTATCAAGTGGAACAGCGATCATATTTCCAGTAGTGATTGCGAGATAACTTACACACCATTTGTAACTGTTATTACCAACAAGAACAATTCTTTCACCTTGTAAATCAAGATTTAATAATGCAGTTGAAAGTGCAACAATATCATCTTTAAAATCACAATATTTTACTTTTACAATTGATGGTGAAGAATCCTTTGAAATATTTTCTTTAAATTCATATGCGATATGATCAGGATTTCCTCTTTCTGCAATATTTATTAATTGTCTAAAATTTACGATATTTTCATTCATAATATATCCCCCCATAGATACTTATCAAAATTTTTGGTAATTATTTACTTTTTATTCTATCATACTATTAAAAAATTTTTCAATATTTTTCTTGATTTTTTAAAAAAAGATATATATAATTAAAAAAACGAATAATGTTGAAAAGGGGAAATATAGAATGAGCGAAAAACTATTTGACCTAACAACACCACAAAAGGCGATAATTACAATGGAACAATTTTATCCAGGAACTAGCATGAATAATATAGTAGGTAAAATAAGTATACATGAAAAAGTAGATTTTGCAGAATTAAAAAAAGCAATTCGCATCTTTGTAAAAAATACAGACAATATTCGTTATCAGCTACATGTTGATCAAGACACTATTAAACAATATAAAAAAGATTATGAACCATTTAAAATCGACCATGTTGTATTAAATCCTGAAAATCAAGAAGAAATGTGCTTACAAATATCAAGGAAACCATTTGAGCTATATGATTTACCATTATATAGATTTACAACATTTGAAAACGAAGATGGAACTGGAGGGTTCATCTTATGTGTGCATCACTTATTAACAGATGCTTGGTCTGTAAGTATGCTAATAAGCACAATTATTTCTATATATTCTAAATTAATCAAGAATGAAAAAATCGAAATAGATAATAATTTATATCCATATACAGATTTTATAAAATCAGAGACAGAATATTTACAAAGCTCTAGATTTAAACAAGATGAGCAGTTCTGGGAAGACTTATTTTCAGAAAATATATTTGAAAATATGTATCAAGGAACTAGCCCATCAAATTTGACGTATGAAGCAACTAGAACAGAGTTTAAATTATCAAAGAAGATGACATCAAGAATAGTAGAATTTTGCAAAGAGATGAAAATATCACCTTTTACATTTATACTATCTGTAATGGCTATCTATGAAAGCAAGGTAAAACAGACAAATAATGTAGTCATATCTACACCAATTATAAATAGAAGCGGTAAAAAAGAAAAAGAAACTTTTGGACTTTTTGTAAACAATATGTTATACAAAATAAATATTGAAGAAAATACGAGCTTTTATGATGAAATAACATCTTTAAACAAATCACAATTTTCTTATTTAAGACACCAAAGATATCCGCTTCAAGAATTAATAACTAATATCAAGTCAAGATTTCAAATAAAAGAGAATATTTATAACACTTCAGTTTCATATCAAAACGCTAGAACGAACCATAATGAGGGAAATGTCCCTTATGACTCAGAATGGCTATTTAGCGGATATTTAACAATTCCATTGCTACTCAATATATATGATATGGATGATACTGATACATTTTCTTTTATGTATGATTATCAAAATAGAATATATGATTTTTCACAAATAAAAGATATACACAATCGCTTATTATATATTTGTGAGCAAATTATGGATAATCCAAATATATTAATAAAAGATATTGAACTTACAACAGAAGAAGAAAGAGATAAAATATTAAATGAATTTAACAATACAAAAGTTGCCTATGATAAGAAAAAAACTATTATTGATTTATTTGAAAAACAGGTAAAACTTCATCCTAAAAAAACGGCTATAATTTGTCAGGGAAAAGAGATAACATATCAAGAACTAGATGAAAAATCAAATGAACTTTCAAGATATTTACAAAAAGAATATCATGTACAAAAAGGAAGAAATATATCTGTAATTTTAGAACGCTCTATAGATTTAATAGTTGCAACACTCGCTATTTTAAAATGTGGATGCTCATATGTATTAATAGATACATCTCATCCAAAAGATAGAAAAATGTACATGATCAAGAATTCAGATTCTCAATATGTAATATCTGATTTAAAATTAAAATTGCCAAATAAAATAGAGTGGAATTTGAACACAAAAATAGAGAATAAACAAAACTACAAAAAGGTGGAAATTAGCTCAGATGATCCAATGTATTTGTTATATACATCAGGATCTACTGGTTTGCCAAAAGCAGTTACAATAACACATAAAAATTTCCACAATTATTTATTGCGGAATATCAAAAGTAATAGATTATACAAAAGATAAGAAAGTTATTTCAACAGCATCTATATCTTTTGATGTATTCGGATATGAACTATGGGTTACTCTTTTAAATGGTTTGACTTTAGTATTAGCATCAAAAGAAGAACAAAATGATTTTGGAAAAATGAATGACTTGATCACAAAACATCAAGTAAACATTCTATATGGAACTCCAAGTAAAATTCAATCAATAATGTCTTCTATGAAAGAAAACCATAGTATGAAATCTCTTACAGATATAGGAATTGGAGGAGAGTCATTTAATATACCATTTATAAAAAGTATACAAGCATTAACATCTGCAGAGATATATAATATGTATGGTCCAACAGAAACGACGGTAGGAGTAAGCTCAAAGAAAATAGAAAGAAATGTAAAAATATTAACAATAGGAAAGCCTATGGCTAATGTTAAATTCTATGTTCTTGATAAAAATCTAAAACTTTGTCCACCAGGAATCAAGGGAGAACTATACATATCTGGAGATGGAGTTTCAAAAGGATATTATCAAAAGCCTGATTTAACTAGTAAGAGTTTTGTTCAAGATATATTTAATCCAAAATTAACTATGTATAAATCAGGAGATATGGTAAGCTGGACAAAAGACCGGAGAATTGCTTTTCTATGGAAGAGCAGATACACAAATAAAAATAAGGGGATATAGAATAGAACTTAGCGAAATAGAAAAAGCATTAAGTGAGCATAAATTTATAAAAAACTGCACAGTTATAAATTATACAAACAATGACAGAGACTTTCTATGTGCATACTACATATCAGATTTTACGATACAAAACTATGAACTAAAGCTATTTTTATCAAATAAATTACCAAGCTATATGGTACCATCATATTTTATACCAATACCTTCTTTGCCTCTTACAGTAAATGGTAAAATTGATAAAAAGCAACTACCATCACCATTTGAACTTAAAGCAAACGAAAAATATGTAAAACCAGAGAATGATTTACAAAAAAATATCTGTAAAGTTCTTGAGAAATGCCTAGAAATCAAAAAACTTGGAATAGAAGAAGATTTTACACATCTTGGAATGGATTCATTATTAGTAATAAAAGCACAATCTGAATTATCAGATTTAGGAATATCTATTCCAACGCAATATTTTTATGATTATTCTACTGTTAAAGATTTATCTTTTGCATTAGAACATAATACAAATTCAAGTGATTCATCAACTCTTGAAGATGCTTATCCATTTTTACAACATGATCTAACTAAGATGAGAGTAATTAACACAAATAGATTAAAAAATATTTTGCTAACAGGAGCAACAGGTTTCCTTGGAATACATATTTTAGGAAATTTATTAAATATGAATAAAAAAGTCTATTGTTTGATTAGAGGAACAAATGTAGAAAATGCCAAAAAAAGACTTATTTCCGCATTTAAAGTTTATTTCAAGGATTTATATACAGAAGATATATTTAAAAATATAGAAATTGTTGTAGGTGATATAAGATATAAAAACTTTGGCTTATCAGAAGAAGAGATAGAAGCTCTAGGAAATAAAATAAATCTTGTTATACATAGTGCTGCAACAGTAAAACATATAGGAAAATATGAAGACTTCAAAAAGATAAATGTAGATGGAACAAAAAATGTAGCAGAATTTTGCATGAAATATAATATAGGTCTAAACCATATATCAACCTTGAGTGTTTCAGGTGATTATATGCCACTCAGCAGAACAACTGAAGATGTAGACTTTACAGAAGAAAATTTCTTTATAGGACAAAATTATCAAGAAAATTATTACATAAAAAGTAAATTACTTGCAGAAGAATTCTTGTTACAAAAAATAAAAGAAAAATCATTAAAAGCTAATATCTTTCGTCTAGGAAATCTTACTGGAAGATATAGTGATGGACAATTCCAATATAATATAGAGAGCAATTCATTCTATAATAAAATACAATTCATACTAAAGAATAAATTTTTCTATGAAAGTAGTAATATATGTGAGTTTGATATATCACCAGTAGATGAAATAGCAACAGCCATAATTAAAATAATATTTAATTATGGACATAGAAACAAGATATTCCACATGTCAAACCCTCAAAAGTTTACAATGCAAACTTTAGTAGATAAATTTAATAATATTGGATATTCTGTTAAAATGATGAATGATAAAGATTTTTATAAAAAAATTATAAAGATGGGACTAAATGACAATTCACTAGTAATAAATGACTATAATTTATATACAAATATTTCATACTTGAATATAAAAACCAAAAATAAAATAACACAAAAATATCTGTCAAATGTAGGTTTCCACTACAAAAAGATAGATGAAAAATATCTTGAAAAAATTATAGAATATTGTAAAAATGTTAAATTTATATAAGGAGGTAACAAATGACACAAAAAAAGAAAAAAAAAGAGCGGATTATACACTTACCAAAAAGTTATACTATCATATTTCTTATCATTTACAATATGTATATGGGCACTATACCCATTTATGTACAGAATATTAAACTATCCACCAGGAACAGTAGATACTCAGTTCCAAATTGATTATGGAGGACTAACATATACTAAACAATTTTTTGTAATTTATTTATTTATTGTAGTAGTATTTATATTATTCCAACGTTTTGTACTATTTAGAAAAGTTGCTAATTGGGAAAAACATGGGGATACCAAGTATACCTCAGAAGAAGTAAGATATACTTTACTTACTGCACCTACAAGATTTTATTTATTACAGATTCTAGTACCTTTTATTGCAGTTACTGTAGGACTTGGAATGCCAATTGTAAAACATGAAGTAGAAACATCAGGAATAACAGTTGCAATATTGTTAGTTTCAATATTTACATTTAATGCTACAATAACTTATGTATTTTCTAAGAACTTATTTAAAACAATTTTATATAAAACATTTAAAGAAAATACAGTAATAACAAAACATTCAAGTCTATCAAAAGATATGATGCTATTATTAATACCATTATTAATAGCGGGTTTATTCTTTACAGTTATAGTATCTTATTCAAGACTAATAGATGCAAGAGGAAATGACATATATAGATATTATAAACAAGAGTTAAATTATGCTTTTAATGAACATACTTCATATACAGAGAATGAAATAATAAGTAAACTAAACAAAATAGAATATTTGAACAGAACAGATACATATTTCATAATAGATCAAGATAAGAATATCAAGACATCAAATGGAGTAGAATTAACAGACTTCTTCAAACAATATATATTTGAACTATCAGACGAAAATGATGGAAGGGTCTATGAACATTATGCAGTTAATACACAAGGATATATAAAACATATAATTGTTAACAATCAAGATTATATAATAGGAATAAGATATCCAATCAATGGAGGAGACGCATTAACTTATATAGTAACAACATTTATAATATTATTTGGTATAATATCATTACTAATTTGGTATTATTCAGAATCATTGGCAAGGCAAATAAAAATAATTGTAAATGGTTTAAATGAAATAAACACCAAGAATAATGAAGAATTCAGGAAAATACCAGTAGTGTCAAATGATGAATTAGGAGAGCTTACTGTTGAGTTTAATAAAATTCAAAATTTAACAAAGCATAATATTGAACAAATACATAATAATCAACAAATGTTAATGGAAAGAGAGCGTTTTGCATCACTTGGACAATTAATTGGTGGAATAGCACATAACTTGAAGACCCCAATAATGTCTGTTGCAGGAGCATCTGAAGCATTGACAGATTTAATTAAAGAATTGGATGTGTCTATAGGAGATCCAGAAGTTACAAATCAAGATTACCATGACATAGCAAAAGATATGCAAGAATGGACAGATAAAATTAAAACACATATATCATATATGTCAGATGTAATAACAGCAGTCAAGGGTCAAGCAATATCTTCAAGTGATAATGCTCAAAGTTTCACAGTTGAAGAACTTTTAAATCGTTCATCTATCTTAATGAAGCATGAGCTAAAACGTGCACTTATTGAATTAAGATATAATGTAGAAGTTGATAAAGATTTTACATTATATGGAAATATTAATGCTTTAGTACAAGTAATAAATAACTTGATCTCAAATGCAATACAATCATACAATGGTGAGCCAAATAAAGTAATAGACTTCTTTGTTACAAAAGACGAGAAGAATGTAAATTTTGAAATTCGTGATTATGGATGTGGAATGACAAAAGAAGTACAGAAAAAACTATTTAAAGAAATGGTAACAACTAAAGGAAAGAATGGTACAGGACTTGGATTATATATGTCTTATGCAAACATAAAAGCTAAATTTAATGGAGATATAACTTTTGAATCAAAAGCAGGAGAAGGAACTTCATTTATTATAGCAATACCATATAATAAAGGATAAAAAATATAAATACATTAATTATCATGGAGGAAGAATATGTCATTTATAGAGGAAATAAAAGAAAAATCAAGAAAAGATATTAAAACAATAGTATTACCAGAAACTAATGATATAAGAGTATTAGAAGCGGCAAATACAGTCTTAAAAGAGGGATTTGCAAATATTGTTTTAGTAGGGGAAGAAGATGAAATTTTAAATCTTGGAAGAACAAAAAATCTTGATTTATCAAAAGCTAAAATAGTAAATCCAAGAACATCAAGTGAATATGATGAATATGTTAATGCTTTCTATGAATCAAGAAAAGAAAAAGGAATGACAATGGAAAAAGCAAAGGAATTAATGTTTGATAATGTTTATTTTGGAATCATGATGGTCAAGATGAATAGAGCTGATGGACTTGTTTCAGGAGCAGCACATTCAACATCAGATACATTAAGACCAGCTTTGCAAATTTTAAAAACAGCACCTAATACAAAACTTGTTTCTGCATTTTTTATAATGTGTGTACCTAATTGTGAATATGGAGAAAATGGAACTTTTGTATTTTCAGATTGTGCATTAAATCAAAATCCAAGCTCAGAAGAATTATCAGAGATTGCAATTGCATCAGGAAAGAGCTTTGAACAATTTATTGGAAAGAAACCACATGTTGCTATGCTTTCATATTCAACTTATGGAAGTGCAAGTTCAGAACTAGTTGATAAAGTTATAGAAGCAACAAAGCTCGTAAAGGAGAAAGATCCAAGTTTGTCTGTGGATGGTGAACTACAACTAGATGCAGCAATAATTCCAGAGGTTGCAAAAAGCAAAGCTCCAGGAAGTAGTGTTGCAGGAAAAGCAAATACATTAATATTCCCAGATTTAAACACTGGAAACATATCATACAAATTAGTTCAAAGGTTAGCAAAAGCAGAAGCATATGGACCATTATGCCAAGGCCTAGCAAAACCTGTAAATGATTTATCAAGAGGTTGTTACGCATCAGATATAGTAGGAGTTATAGCTCTAACTTGTGTTCAAGCTCAACAATACAATAATTAAAATAAAATATATAAAAATAAGAGAAAGGAAGATTAAAAATGAAAATTTTAGTTTTAAACTCAGGAAGTTCTTCTTTAAAATATCAGTTAATTGATATGACAAATGAAGAAGTTATTGCAAAAGGAAATTTTGAAAGGATAGGACAAAATAATTCTTTTTTAACTCATAAAGTTGGAGAAGAAAAACATCTTATAGAATGCCCAGTAGAAAACCACGAGGCAGCTATAAAAGTTGTTTTAGAGCAATTTACTCATCCAGAATATGGAGTTATAAAAGATTTGAAAGAAATTGATGCAGTTGGACATAGATTAGTTCATGGTGGAGAAAAGTTTGCAAGCTCAGTCGTTATAACTGATGATGTAATAGAAAAAGTTAAAGAATGTATACCACTTGCACCATTACATAATCCAGCAGGAATTTTAGGGATAGAGGCTTGTCAAAGATTAATGCCAGGAGTTCCAATGGTAGGTGTATTTGATACAGCATTCCATCAAACAATGCCAAAAGAAAATTATATTTATCCAATACCTTATGAATA
>CANQMI010000003.1 GCA_947624905.1 uncultured Clostridia bacterium | reverse complement strand
CCAATGTTGCATTTGTCCAACTATTTCCTACAAATAGTACTCTCTTTCCAGGTTGTCTTGTCGTTTTTGTTACTTTGCCTACATCATCATGCCTAACTAGTACCCCAACAAAACAGTCTAACCCTTCTACTCTTACTGTCCTTTTTGTCTCATCCGGAAATGTTACTATATACCATGCCCATTCTTCCTCTGTGATTCCAGTTGATGATTGTACATATTTCCATTTGTTGTTGCTTTCATCCCATACTGATAGTCTAAAGCCTCCGCATCCTACAATTGCAAACTTTTGACATGCTACATCAAATTCATATGCAAGCTGTCTAATTCTATTAGATTGAGCTGCAAAATACCCCCCTGGTGTTACTTCATCTAATATTTCTACTATTTTATAATTATTTACTGTAAAAATATCATCATTGAATGTATTTCCATCTTCAGATGACCTGATATATACATTACTAGTTGGATCTTCTCCTAAGTATGTGTTTTTATCCCAGTCATTCACACATGTTATGGTTGTAGTCATGTCTACTTCTGGTAATTTTGGCTTTGATTCCTCATCATTATCTTTTTTTAGGTATTTCATTATTTTATTTAATGCTTCTTGTTCTTCTTCTCCCGCTTTGACATAGTTTTCTGCTGCACTCTTTGCTAATCCAAATAAATTTGATTTGGTTACATTACTTATTGTTATCCCTGTCAAAATGATTAAAATAATAATTGTGATGATTAGTGCAATTAGAGTGATTCCTCCTTCTTTTCTCATTTGTTCTCCTTTCCTATAATTTCTTATTTTTAATTTGATTACAATTTATGTTTTTATATAACAAAAAGGCACACAAAACTCATACGCTAAAAAGTATAAGTCTCATGTGTCCTTATATTATCTATTTCTATTAATATGCCTTGTGTGTGTGTGTGTGTGTGTGTGTGTGTGTAGAGCCTCTAGCGTTCCAGCGTTTTTTCATCTTTCGTTTTCCTCCAAAATTTTATATTCCCCTTGAGATAAAACTAATTCAATTTTATTGTATATTACTTTTTTACTTTAGTCAAGCAATTTTTCTAATTTGTAATATAAATGTAAAATTAGTTTTACTTTTATCTATTAAAATAAAAAAGTATAGTTATCAACTTGATAGCTATACTTTTTATTTTAATATTTTATAATTATTAATTTATCCTTCTAATAGTTTGAGTTCAACTTCTTGAACTTTATACTTATTTGTTTCTTGATCAAGTACAAATTCTATTAAAGTTTTTGATAGATCTTCTTTTATCTGTCTTAAATCTGTTGTAAAATATAATTTAATTTTTGATATTTCTAATTTGTTAGATACAATCTCTTTAAAGCATTCTGCAGCATGTCTTTCATCTTCACAAACTAATATCAATTGTGGTAATGTACTAAATCCTGAATCCATTGGTACAAAATTATCATAGAAATCTTTGTACATGTTCATTTTATCAATTAGTTTCTTTTGCCAATCATCTTCTCTTCTTATTACTTCAAATAAGAAAGTTATTGACTTAGAATTTTTGGTAAGTTTTACTCCTCCACCTGTTGCTTTAAATACTTTTCCTAATGTCTTTGCATTCAAAGTTGGTTTTACGATATATTCATCAAATACCTTGACTTTATTCAAGTATGCAATTATTACTTGATTTCCTGCAAGTCTCTTTTTAATCATTGCCACAGGTTTAGTATTGTCTGATTGTTGCCATTTACATTCTATACCTCTTGAATTCAAAAGATATTTTCCCATTTTTTCAAGACAATAAATTCTATATATTCCTTTTCCATCTTCTGATGTAAAGTAATATCTTGTCAAAATCTTTGATTTTATAAGTTGTTCTAGTTTGTTATTAAGCTTATCTTGTGATTTGTAATCTATTTTTTTATAATCAAGTAATTGGCATAACTGCCTTGAAGTTATAAATTCAAATTCATTTACAAGCTCTAATATTGCAAAATGCAAATCATTTATATGTCCTATATCAATTTTATGTACTATTTGATTCATAGAAACATATCCGATCTTTTCCATCAAATGTTTTGATTTCTCCTGGTCTTAATGCAAATGGTGATTTTTGAGCTTCAATTTCACTATCTTCTACCATATTTACCTCCAATTTTATTAACTTATATTAACTTATTTTTACTTTTATAGATTTAATTAATCATATATAATTAATTTTACTTTCTTTTTTTCTGGAATTATCTTTTTTATATATACATTAACATTTTGTCCATACTTGATATTTTCTTTGTACTCTGCAAGTCCTACAAGGTTTGGTGTTAATTCTACAAATATTCCATTTTTAGACTTCTCTGTTTCTTTTGCTATTCCTTTTACAACTGTTCCTTGATTAAAATCTTTTATATTTTCTTCCCATGTTCCTAGAAGTTCTTTATATGTAAATGATATTCTATTATTTTGAGTATCTATATCTTTTACCATTACATCAATATTCTGTCCTATTTCAAACCTTTCATATGGAGATTTAATTCTTGATACAGATATATCTTCTATGTAAAGAAGTCCACTTATTCCGATTTTCTAATTCGATAAATGCTCCATAAGGCTTTATTTGTTTGACTGTTCCATTTACTATCATACCTTTAGTCAAATTGCTATCTGCTATATTAAATTTTTGATACTTCACTTCTAAAACTCCTTTATCTTTTGTACTTTTATATTATACTATTGTTTAATCAATTTTGCAAACTATTAATTTCTTTTTCTGTAAGGTATCGCCATTCACCAATTTTTAATCCATCGACTGTTATGTTGCCGATTTTGCTTCTGTGAAGAGCTCTAACTTTTTTTCCGGATATTTTCACACATCTTTCTTACTTCTCTATTTTTTCCTTCGTGTATCGTTATTTCTAATCTTGAAATGTTGTTTTCTTTGTCTATTTTCAAAATTTTGACAAGTGCGGGTTTACTAACATAATCATCTATTGCGACTCCGCTTCCTCAATTTTTCTATATCTTCTTCCTTGATTTCTCCTGTCAAAGTTACAGTGTATGTTTTAGTTATTTCATATTTTGGATGAGTAACTTTATATACAAAGTCTCCATCATTTGTAAGGATAAGTGCACCTGATGTGTACATGTCAAGTCTTCCAACAGGAACTATTCGTTTGTTTATTTTTATAAGATCAAGTACAGTATCTCTATTAAATTGATCCTTCGCTGTTGTAACATATCCTATTGGTTTATTTAACAAAATATACACTTTATCATTTCTTATATTGTTTACTACTTTATTTTTAAAAGTTACAGTATCTTTTTCAGGATCTATTTTTGTTCCAAGTTCATATACTGTTTTATCATTCACTTTTACTAATCCGTTTAATATGTATTCTTCGCAAGTTCTTCTTGATGCTATTCCTTGACTTGCAAGATATTTTTGTAATCGCACTTCTTCCATATTACATCATTTCCTTATCTAGCTTTTCTATGATTTCTTGAAAATACTTAGGTAAAGGCGCTTCTATTACCATTCTTTCTTGAGTAGTAGGATGAGTAAATTCTATCCTTCTTGAATGAAGCATTTGCCCTTTTACTCCAAATGGATTTTTTCCATTTGAATAAACTTCATCTCCGACAACTGGATGGCCAATTTCAGACAAATGTACTCTTATCTGATGAGTTCTTCCTGTATCGATTTTTAATTCAAGTAATGTGTATTGATTTGAGTACCTTTTTAAAACTTTAAAATGTGTAATGGCAGGTTTCCCTGACTTAGTTACTGCCATCTTTTTTCTATCCCTTGTGCTTCTTCCTATTGGCATATCAATTGTTGCTTCGTTATCATTAATAATTCCTCTAACTAGCGCAATATATATTTTTTTTACTTCTCTGTTTTTTATCTGTTCACTTATATTTATATGAGCTTGATCATTTTTCGCAACAATCAATACTCCACTTGTATCTTTATCTAATCTATGTACTATTCCGAGGTCTTATTTTTCCTCCTATTCCAGATAATGAATCTTGACATATATTCATAAGACTATTTACTAATGTTCCATCTGGGTTACCATTTGCAGGATGAACGACCATTCCTTTTGGTTTATTTACAACTATTATGTCTTGATCTTGATAAAGAACCTCTACTGGTATATTCTGTGGTTTTATATTTGTTTCTTTAGGCTTAGGTTTACTTATGCTTATCTTATCACCAACTGATACCTTATATGAGGCTTTTTGTTTTTTTCCATTTACCAAAATATTATCTTCTTGAATTAATCTTTGAGCAGTTTCTCTTGATATTTCCGTATCAAGAGAAACTATACATTTATCAAGTCTTATTCCATTTAATTCTTCGCCAACAACATATTCATTCATAATTTTACTCCGATTTGCTTGTCCTTTCATAAAATACGAAGTGATCATCACTATATAATAGCTCATATTTTTCATCTCTTTCAAGAAGCATATTTAATTTAGAATTTTTATATGCCATTACATGAGTAATTCCATATTCTTGAAATTTATCATCATAAAATGTTGCAATACCAGAGATGTTCAAATAATCAGAGAATATATCTTTTCCTTCGTTAAATTCTGGAGAATATAAATCTGCACGAGAATCTATAAATACTGGTATTCCTCTATACAATAAATAGCTACCATAATTATAATCATTGTATATTTTCATTGTGTCAAAATCAAGTTTTCCATTTTCTTTTTGATCTAATATAAAGTCTGCTGCTGCTATCGGATAATCTGATGAATTAACATATTCATCATCTAATTTTTCGCTATATAATGAATAAGCACAAAATACTACTAATAGAATTGTTACAATTTTTCCTTTCCATGTTACAACAGATTTTGTAAATTCCTCTATTCCACCTTGATCATATTTGTCTAAGAAACTACAAACTAATCTTGTAAATGATAGAACACCAATTATAACCAACATAGAATATTGTCTTCTTGACATAAGGCTTAGAAGTAATAATCCTCCTAGCATGAAAAAGTCTTTCAAAGTCATCTTTGTATCTGTGAATATTAGTAGAGCAAATAATATTATGACTATTGTAAATTCTTGTATATGATTTACTAATACTATTGGTTGATGTTCTGCAATGCTATTAGTTGTATTTCCTGATAAAAGTTTGAATATATGAGTATATGGTTCATTACCTATTGGTGTTAGTAGACCCATTGCAAAGCAAATTATTGCAATTAATATAAGCCACTTTGCTGCATCTCTTCTTTCAATTTTTATTCTATAAGGGTTTTCTTCTCTTCTCTTTGCATTTATTTTAAATTTTGCAAATTGTTCTTCAAGTAGAAGTAATTTATTTTGTAACTCTTCTAGTTTTTCTGGATTTTTATTCTTCTTAGTTAATTTTGCTATTTTTTTCTTGATAAATAATTTTCTTATTTTATATATAAGGTTTGCATCTCTTATCTTTATTAGATAGTATTCTGCAATATATGGAAGCATCAAGATGAAGAAGAAATAGAATACTGCTGCATGTAAGTTTGCAATTAGAAGAGCTATAATTGGAAGTCCTATTGCATATCCAATTTTCTTAGTACTCAAGAATCCTTCTATACATAGTATTTCCAGTACAAATAATATATACGTAACCAATTGTGCTCTTGCCGCAATAAAATCCTTGACAAGGTATAATACTACTATTGCAAATATAAATGAAAATAATGGTCTTTTATTAATTTTGTTATTTGCTATATAGAGCACTATTCCTAAAATACAAGACAATGCTATAGTAGATATATATATTCCCGTCATTCCTCCCATAGAATATACCCAATATATAAATACATCATATAGCCAATGTGGATAGGTATAAGCTAAATCCTGCCATGAAAATGGATCTTGTCCATCTATTCCATTTTCAAGTATATGTTCTCCTGTTTTTATAGTGTAGAATGTATCATTTTGCAAAGTTTTTGGTGCTACTGCTATTCCAAAAATTATTATACATATTATAGCAAGTACATGAATTTTTATTTTTGTTTTCTTGTTCATTTTTTGATCCTTCCCTCTGTATTATCTAAATTTTAATATCTATCATGGATTTTCTTGCAATTAATCCCTTGATTTTTTTGCCTTCTTCTTGATACATTTTCTCATGCTCTGTTTCTATATTGCCGTTAAAAATGTCTTGGCTATGCAAATCATAAGTTTTAGCAATAATTTCAAATCCAGATTCTTGAAAATATCTCAAACTTTCATCAAACAATCCATCATCATCCGTTTTAAAGAATATTTCTCCATCATCTTGCAAAAATTCTCTATATAATTTTAATTGCTTTGAATGTGTAAGTCTTTTCTTTTTATGTTTTGGTTTTGGCCATGGGTTGCAAAAATTTATGTATATTCTATCCACAATATCATTTTTATCCATAAATAGGAGTATTCGTTCAATATCATGTCTTGTAAGGATAATATTTTCAGGCTCTATTCCTAGCTCTTGGTATTCTTTTTCTATATTTCTTTTACTTAGCCCTAACATTGCATCTATCATATCTACTGCTATATAATTTATATTTAAATTTTTTGATGCAAGCTTTGCTATAAACGAACCTTTACCACATCCAAGTTCCATGTGGATAGGTGCCTCTTTCTTGAATGTATCATGCCATTTCCCCTTTAGTTTTTCAGGCTCATCTATATAAAATTTACACGCTTCAAGCTCTGGTCTTGCCCATTTTTTATATCTAATTCTCACCTTGAAATCTTCCTTTTTATTTGTTATTACTCTCGCCAAATCTCGTTGGGGATTATCTTTAGTATGTAAAATATTTAACCCCTGATTCAAATATCTTCATATCTGGATTTCCTGGTATATTTTTTGTTATACCTGTATAACATCTTTCTGAATGTCCCATCTTTCCTAGTATTCTTCCATCTTTACTTGTTATTCCTTCTACTGCATATACTGAACCATTTGGATTATAATCTATATTATAAGTTGCATTTCCTTCTAAATCAATATATTGTGTTGCAATTTGTCCATTTTCTATTAATTCTTTTAGAGCTTGATCATTTGCAACAAATTTACCTTCGCCATGTGATATTGGTACAATAAATTCTTCTCCAAGTTCTATTTGACTAAACCATGGAGACAATTTTGATACTAGTTTTATTCTTACCATTTTTGATTGGTGTCTTGAAATATCGTTAAATGTAAGTGTTGGCATTTTATCAGTCATCTCCATTATATCTCCATATGGTAAAAGTCCTAGTTTTATCAAAGCTTGGAAACCATTGCATATTCCTAGCATTAATCCATCTTTTTCATATAAATGTTTATGTATTAAGTCTTTTAATCTTGGATTCCTAAATACTGCAGATATAAATTTTCCAGATCCATCTGGCTCATCTCCTGCACTAAATCCTCCAGGAATCATGATTATTTGTGCATCTTGAATTTGTTTTGCAAATTCATCTATAGAATCTTGAATGTCGTTTGTTTTTATATTTTTGAAGATTCCTACATTAACAATTGCACCTGCATCTTGAAAGGCTTTGGTTGAATCATACTCACAGTTTGTTCCTGGAAATACTGGTATAAATACTCTTGGTTTTGCAATTTTTATAGTCCTTGATATTATTTGTTTTTTATTGCTTGAAATGTTTTCACATTTTTCTTTTTGTATATCTACTTTACTTGGGAATACTTTTTCAAGAGGTTCTTCCCACAATTCTATTAATTCGTTTATATCCAATACCGTATTTTTTATTCTTATGTCTTGACTATCTGTAGTTTTTCCTAAAATTTCTGCTTTTGGTATATCTACATCTTTTGCAAGTTCCATTATAAATGTTCCATACATTGGATAACATACATCTATATCTTTTTCAAATTTGAATCCTATTTTATTTCCAATGCACATTTTTGTTATTGTTTCTGCTATTCCACCATTTCTAACTGTTGATACAGATATAACCTTTTTTTCATTTATTAGTTTATGTATAATTTCATAGTTTTCTTTTAGATCATCAAAGTCTGGCAAATAATCATTATCTAATTTAGTTCGTAATATTAAAACTTTTGAATTTTTATTTTTGAACTCTGTAGATATTACATTTTTTATATCTACTGTTCCTACACAAAATGATACAACTGTTGGTGGTACATCAAGCTCATTGTATGAACCTGACATACTATCTTTTCCACCAATTGATACTATTCCTAGTTTTTCTTGTACATAGTATGCACCAAGTAATGCTGAAAATGGTTTTCCCCATCTTGAAGGGTCATCTCTTAGTTTTTCAAAATATTCTTGAAGTGTTAGCCATGCCTTTTTATAATCCCCACCAATTGCAACATATTTTGTAATACTTTCAACTATAGCAAAAACTGCTCCATGGAATGGACTCCATAATGCGATTTCTGGATTATATCCATATGTCATAATTGTTCCAGTATCAGTGTATCCTTTTAATGTAGGAATTCGTGAACACATACCTTCTTGTGGAGATAACTGATATTTTCCACCATAAGGCATAAGAACAGTTCCAGCACCAATTGTGCTATCAAACCTTTCTACTAATCCTCTTTGTGAACAGCAATTTAAATCTTGTATTGTTTCTTTCCATGTTTTTTCTATGTCATTTGATTCTGCTTTTTTTGCAAAATAACTATTCTCATAATCTGGTTTTAAAACTTTAATATTGCTTTTTTTAACGTCTCCATTTGTACTTAAAAATTCACGGCTAAGATTTACTATTAGCTTGCCTCTCCAGTACATTTTTACTCTTGGCTCTTCTACTACTTTTGCGACAATAGTTGTTTCTATATTCTCCTCTTCTGCTAAAGAAATAAACTTGTCTGCATTTTCTTTAGCAACAACAACTGCCATTCTTTCCTGAGACTCTGATATTGCAAGCTCTGTTCCATCAAGTCCTTCATATTTCTTTGGAACTTTGTCAAGATCTATTTCCAATCCGTCAGCAAGTTCCCCTATTGCAACAGAAACTCCTCCTGCTCCAAAATCATTGCATCTCTTGATAAGTCCGTGTTACCTCTTCTTTTCTGAATAATCTTTGTATCTTTCTCTCTTCTGGTGCATTTCCTTTTTGCACTTCTGCTCCACAGGTTTTAAGTGATTCACTATTATGAGCTTTTGATGATCCAGTTGCTCCTCCACATCCATCTCTTCCTGTTCTTCCACCTAAAAGAATTATTATATCTCCTGGAATCGGCTTTTCTCTTATAACATTTTTTGAAGGCGCAGCCCCTATAAGTGCACCTATTTCCATTCTTTTTGCAATATATCCATCATTATATATTTCTGCAACTTGTCCTGTTGCAAGTCCTATTTGATTTCCATAAGAACTATAACCTCTTGATGCTTCATTTGTTAGTTTTCTTTGTGGTAATTTATTTGGTAATGTTTCTGATATAGGTTTTCTTGGATCACCTGCTCCTGTAACACGCATTGCCTGATATACATAAGTTCTTCCAGATAGTGGGTCCCTTATTGCACCTCCAAGGCATGTTGCAGCACCACCAAATGGTTCTATTTCTGTTGGATGGTTATGTGTTTCATTTTTGAACATTATCAAATATTCTTCTTCTTTTCCATCTACCATTATATTTGCTTTTATACTACAAGCATTTATTTCTTCAGATTCATCAAGGTCTTTTAAAAGTCCTCTCTTTTTTAATTCTTTAACTGCGATAGTTGCAATATCCATCAAGCAAATATCTTTTGCCTTTTTATTTTCATATACATATTCTCTTGATTTTTTATAATCTTGAAATATCTTTTCAAGTAGATCCCATTTAATATCTATAACTTCTAATTTAGTCATAAATGTTGTATGTCTACAATGATCTGACCAATATGTATCTATCATCTTCATTTCAGTCATAGTCGGATCTCTTTTTTCTTGATCTCTAAAATATTTTTGGCAAAATTTTAGATCTTCTATATCCATTGCAAATCCGTATTTCTCGTAGAATTCTTTTACATTCTCATCCGTCATTTCTGTAAATCCTTTTACGATTTTTACGTCTTCTGGCTTAGTCATTTTCTCCTGTAGTGTTTTTGGTTTTTCCAATGAACATTCTCTTGAATCTACTGGATTTATTAAATATGCTTTTATTTTTTCTACTTCTTCGTGGCTTAAATTTCCTCTCAAGATATAAATTTTAGCTGATTTAGAAACTAATTTTTCTCCTCCTGTTATAATTTGTAGGCATTCTGATAATGAATTTGCTCTCTGATCAAATTGTCCTGGTAAAAATTCTACTCCAAATATGTGATCATTTGGATTTTTAGGATATTCTTCTTGATAACATATATCTACTTGTGGTTCTGAAAAAATAGTATTCTTGGCTTTTTCAAATGCTTTATCACTTATTCCTTCTACATCATATCTATTTAAAATAATTAAATCATCTAAATTTTTTATTTGTAAATTATTTTTTAAATCTGATAGAACTCCTTTTGCTTCTACATCATATTCTTCTTTTTTTTGTACAAAAATTCTTTTTACCATTACAAACCTCCATTATTAGAATACTATCACATTTCAAAATATTCATTACTGCTTTTGTTATTTCCCTAATTGTTTTATTTATTAATAAAATAAGCCAAAATCATTATATATCTTTTTAAAATTTTAGTCAACTAATCTCATTAGTTTATTCTATCTTGAATCCCAGTCCGTAAGCCTCTCTTGCATTAAATATTGTCATAAATGAATTTTCATCAACTGATTTTGCAATTTGCCTTATTTTCATAATTTCATTTTTAGACGCTACACACCACAAAATCTTTTTTTCTTCGTTTTTATACATTCCTTTTGCATATATTGCTGTGCTCCCTCTTTCTAATTTATCACTTATTTCTTTTGCGATTTTTTCATATTCATCTGATACAATAAAAATCATTTTTGTAAAATTTGTTCCTTCTGCTATTATTTCTATTATTTTTCCAATAATATATATTGCTATAGCAGAATATAATCCGATTTCAATTTGCTTTAAAGCAATCATATTTATTCCCACTATAATTGTGTCAAACATTACAATTAAATTGCCAGTTTTCAAGGTAGGAAAATATTTAGATAGAATGTTACTGAATAATTCTGTTCCACCTGTTGAAGCATTATTTCTAAGTATTATTGCTGTTCCTGTGCCTACAATTAATCCTCCATATATACTCGCTAAAAGTTTATCCTCTGTAACAATGCTAATATCTTGAAATAAAGCTTCAAAAATATCTAAAAGGAAAGAAAAAGAAGCTGTTCCGTATTATTGCTCTCGTAAAAAAATTCTTTCCCATTTTTATATATGCAACTATAAATAATGGTACATTTAATAAAAGAGTTGTTGTACCAATTTTTGTGCCAAATAAGTAGTATAAAACCGTTGCTATTCCGTTAAAACCTCCTGAAGATAATTGATTCGGTAGTAAAAATAAAGTTACTCCAATTGCCATAAGGGCACACCCTATTATTGTAATTAAAGTTTCTTGTAAAAATTTCATATAGCCTCCGATCAAGGACAAATCATTTAATTCTCTTTATTCTCGTGCTTGATTGAGAACAAAATACCTATGCTTGTATTATTTACAAACATAGGTATTTTTATGCTTAATTGCTATATACTTCTAAAACCGTTATCTTAGATTTTCCAATTCTTATATCTGGATTTCCTTGAACTTTTATATCTACATCATATAATTCTTTTAATTTTTCTGCATTTTCTTTTTTATATCCTGTGATATTAGGTAATTCTTTTGGATTAACTTCTATTTTTACTTGTCTTACCTTTACATTAAACTTTTTGATTTTATCAACTATGCTATCATACCATATACTATCTGTTACAAGTTGTCCGAATTCTTCATGATATGGGCCTGCAATTATTTCAGTTTCTTTTGATCTATTTAACTCATTCTGTTTTACTATGCTAATTTGTTTGATATGTCTTCTGTTGAATTCATATACTACTTCCTTGCATCTTTCTACTGCCTGATTTACTGTTAGAGGTTCATATCTTCCATTTTGAAATTCTTTCTCAAGTTGTGTATTTTTCATAACTATCATAGGGTATATTCTTATCCTATTAGGTCTTAGTTTTGCAAGTTCTCTTGCAGTGTTTAGTTCATCAAATTTTGTACTGTCTGGTAATCCAATTCCAACTTGAAATGATAGATTGTATCTTTTTCTCTTGATTAATTTTGCAGCATTTTTAATTTCTTCTCTTTTATATTTATAGCCACATCTATTTAAAATATAATCATTAGTTGATTGGACTTCAAGTTCTATAGTAGATACATTATATTTTTTTAATATTGCAAGTAATCCTTTATTTACTGCATTTGGTGCTATAGAAAGTTTGATTGCATTAAATCTCTTATTTGAAATATCATGATTTGTATCTTCTAAAAGCTTGATTATTTTTTCTTTTGTTAAACCTGTAATACTACCTATAAATATTTCATTTTTTGCTTTCATAAAATCTAATTATCCTTCCTTTTCCATCAATTCTAATGCTGATTTTGCAGCCTGCATCTCTGCACTTTTTTTGCTAGTTCCGGCTTCCAATTGCAAGTTTTTTTCCATTACATAGAACTTGTGTCATAAAGTGTTTATCATGATCTGGGCCATCTTCAGATATTACTATATACTCTATCTTTACATTACCATGTTCTTGAAGTTTTTCTTGCAAGACTGTTTTATAGTCTTTTATTCCAACATGATGACTTGCAATTTCTATTGATTCTTTTAAATTTAGTATTATAAATTTTTCTGCATTTTCCAAATTACTATCTAAATAAATTGCAGCAATTACAGCTTCTATGCTATCAGCAAGAATTGCTTTATTTTTTACTCTTTCTCCTACCTGTTCACCTTTTCCTACAATTAGAAATTTATCAAATTCAAGTTTCACTGCGATTTCATATAAGCTTTCTTCACATACTACAGTTGCCCTTACTTTTGTCATTTCTCCTTCTTTTAGTTTTTTATAATTATTATATAGATACTTGCTAGTGATAAACTCAAGTATACTGTCTCCTAAATACTCTAATTTTTCATTACTCTCTACTCCGTATATATTTGCATAAGAAGTATGTGTCAAAGCCGTTCTTAATAAATTTTTATTCTGAAAAGTATATCCGATATTTTTTTCGATTTCTTCAAAGTGCATACTTTTTCCTCCTATAAGGTATTATATAATGTGTTGTCCTAAAAATCAAGATATAATGTCATAAATAATAATATAAGGGTACTTTAAAAGTACCCTTTACACTTTTCCTATTTTGCAACTTCTACACCTATTTTCAAAGTCTCTCCGTTGATATTGCATTCTGTACAATGTTCTTGAGAATCTCTAATTATAAGGTCTATTGTTAAAGTTTCTTTTTTGATTAACTCCTCATTTTCTTTTACTATCTTTTCAAGCATAGGATTTCCTGATATATATAGATAAATTCTATCTAATACTTCAAATCCACGCTCTTTCCTCAAGTTTTGCACCTTAGAAATAATCTCTCTTACATATCCTTCTATTTTTAATTCCTCAGTAATATTTGTATCTAAGACTACTCCTATTCTTCCATTTCCTGCAAATGCAAATCCTTCTTTTCCTTGCATTGTTATAAGTAGATTATCTTGGTTTAGTTCTATTTCTTGTCCTTGAATTTCTATAGTTTTGCTTTTTCCACTTTGAATTGTATTTGCAAGTTCCATTTGATTAAATTTTGCAATTTCTTTCTTGATTTCCGGTATTAATTTTCCATATGTTTTTCCTAGCACAGGAAGATTTGGCAATATTTCAAAATTAACGTATTTAGAAACATCTGCTCCAAGTTCTACTGTCTTGATATTTAATTCATCTTTTATAATATCACCATAGTATTCTGGTAAATCTTGAACTGAAACAAGCATTTCTGAAAGTGGTTGCCTATTTTTAATATTTGCTGTATTTCTTGCACTTCTTCCCAATTTTACTAAATCATAGGCTAGATCCATCTCATCTTCTAACGCTTTGTTGATTTTCTTTTCATCTACTTCTGGCCATCTGCATAGATGTACACTTTCAGTAGCATGTTCATCAAGACTTCTTACTAAATTTTGATAAATTTCTTCTGCTATAAATGGTACGAATGGAGCTATAACTTTTGATAAGGTTACTAATACTCTATATAGCGTAATAAATGCTCCTAGTTTATCATCTGTCAACTTATTTCCCCAGAATCTGCTTCTATTACGTCTTACATACCAATTTGATAATTCATCAACAAATTCTTCAATTTTCAAAGCAGAACCCGTTATGTCATAATTATCAAGGCCATCTGCCACTTCTTTTATCAAGGTATTTAGTTTTGAATTTATCCATTTATCCATCACGTTACTTGATTCAAAGTCTGGATATTTTAATGGATTTATATTATCTATATTTGCATATAATACGTAGAATGAGTATACATTCCATAAAGTTCCTAAGAATCTTCTTGATGTATCTCCTACATCCTCTAAAGAAAATCTTGTTGGAAGCCAAGGGTTACTTGCTGTATAGAAATGCCATCTTGTTGCATCTGCTCCTTCTTGATTCATTACTTCAAATGGATCTACAACATTTCCTTTAGATTTAGACATTTTTAGTCCTTTTTTATCAAGGACATGTCCTAAAACAATACAGTTTTCAAATGATGCTTTATCAAATATCGCTGTTGATATTGCAAGTAGTGTGTAGAACCATCCTCTTGTTTGATCAACTGCTTCTGATATAAATTGAGCTGGATAATTTTTTTCAAATAATTCTTGATTTTCAAAAGGATAATGTAATTGTGCAAAAGGCATTGATCCTGAATCAAACCAACAGTCAATTACTTCTTTTTCTCTCTTCATTTCTTTTCCGCATTTTTCGCATTTCAAATGTATTTCATCTATATATGGTTTGTGAAGTTCTATATCTTCTGGTACATTTATTCCTTTTTCTTTTAATTCTTTTATACTTCCTATACATTCTCTATGTCCACATTCACAAGTCCAAATTGGAAGTGGTGTTCCCCAATATCTATCTCTTGAAATTCCCCAGTCAATTACGTTTTCTACGAATTTTCCAAATCTTCCTGTTCTGATTGTATCTGGATACCAGTGAATTTTGTTGTTATTTTCTACTAATTTGTCTCTTAAAGTAGACATTGCAACAAACCAACTTTCTTTTGGATAATATAGAAGTGGTGTATCACATCTCCAACAATGTGGATATGAGTGCATATGTCTTGATGATGAGAATAGCTTATTATTTTCTTTCAAATAATTTACAATGCTTTCATCACATTTTTTAACAAATTTTCCTGCCCAAGGTGTAACTTCAGGAACAAATTTTCCTTCTTTATCTACTAGATTTATAAATGCTATACCATTTTCTTTAGAAACTATACTATCATCTTCACCATAGGCTGGAGCTATATGAACTATTCCTGTACCTTCTTCAAGGCTTACATAGTCTCCATGTATTACAACAAATGCTTTTCCTTCTACTTTTCCAAATGGCATTAATTGTTTATATTTTGTATCAAGAAGCTCTTTTCCTGGAAATTCTCTTATGATTTCATAGTGCTCTCCTAAAACGCTACTGCATAAATCCTTTGCAAGTATATATGTTTCGTCAGGATTTATACATTCATTATCTGTTTCAGTAACTTTTGCTTCTACATAAGTAAAAGATTTATTTATACATAGTGCAAGGTTTGATGGTAATGTCCATGGAGTAGTCGTCCAAGCTAAAATATAAGTATTTTTCTTGCCTTCTACCTCAAATTTTGCAATACAGGTTAAATCATTTACATCTTTATATCCTTGTGCAACTTCATGTGAAGATAGGGCAGTTCCACATCTAGGACAGTATGGCATTACCTTATGTCCTTTATATAGCAATCCTTTATCCCACATTTGTTTTAGTGCCCACCATACTGACTCTATATATTCATTGTGGTACGTAACATAAGGATTATCCATATCAACCCAGTATCCAATTTGGTCTGTCATGTCTTCCCACATTGATACATAGTTAAATACACTTTGTTTACAATCTTTTATAAATTTTTCTATTCCATATTCTTCAATTTGTGCTTTACCAGAGATTCCAAGTTTCTTTTCTATTTCAAGCTCTACTGGAAGTCCATGTGTGTCCCATCCAGCTTTTCTTATAACTTGATATCCTTGCATAACTTTATATCTAGGAATAATATCTTTCATTACTCTTGTTAAAATATGACCTACGTGTGGTTTTCCATTTGCTGTTGGTGGTCCATCATAAAATGTAAAGTATCTTTCTCCTTGATTCAATTCAAAATTCTTTTTAATTATATCATTTTCTTTCCAGAAATTTCTTATTTCTATTTCTTTTCCTGCAAATCCATTTGTTAATTCTACTTTTTTATACATATCTTTTTCCCCTTTTTTAGGCTGTTTCGCTTTGTTTTTTGTTAGCTGCCATTATTTTCTTTTTCTTAGGTATTTTTCTAGTTACTGATTTTTCCTCATTAATTATAAGTTTTGGTTCACTGTTTTCAAGCACAGTTTCTTTTGTAATAATACATTTTTCAATTTTAGGATTTGATGGTATATCAAACATTATATCCCTCATTATTTCTTCTATTATAGAGCGTAGACCTCTTGCTCCTGTATTTCTTTCTAAGGCTTTATCTACTATTGCTTCAATTGCATCAGGTTCAAATTCTAGCTCTACACCGTCAAATTCTAATAGCTTTTTATATTGTTTTACTAGCGCATTTTTAGGTTCTGTTAGAATTTTAACTAAAGCATCTTTATCAAGTTCTTTCAAAGTTGTTACAATTGGAAGTCTTCCGACAAATTCAGGAATCAAACCAAATTTTAATAAATCTTGTGGCAATAATTCTTCATATACCTTATATTTATCAATCTCTTTCTTGCTTTCAATTTTTGCAGAAAATCCTATTGCTTTTTTTCCAACTCTTTCATTAATTATTTTGTCTAATCCCTCAAATGCTCCTCCACATATGAAAAGAATATTAGATGTATTTATTTGTAGAAGTTCTTGATGTGGGTGTTTTCTTCCTCCTTGTGGTGGAACTGAGGCAACAGTTCCTTCTATTATTTTTAGTAATGCTTGTTGTACACCTTCTCCACTTACGTCTCTTGTAATTGAAGGATTCTCAGATTTTCTCGTAATCTTATCTATCTCATCTATATATACAATTCCTCGTTCTGCAAGTTCAATATCATAATCTGCCGCTTGAATTAATTTTAATAAAATATTTTCAACATCTTCTCCTACATATCCTGCTTCCGTAAGTGTTGTTGCATCTGATATACAAAATGGTACTTTTAAAATTTTAGCAAGTGTTTGAGCAAGAAGTGTTTTTCCTGAACCAGTTGGCCCTAATAAAAGTACATTACTTTTTTGTATTTCTACATCATTAGCTTCTTCTTCATTGTTAATTCTTTTATAATGATTATATACTGCTACGGATAATGTCTTTTTAGCAGATTCTTGACCTATTACATATTCATCAAGTATCTTTTTAATTTGTGCTGGATTTGGTAACTCTTCGTTTTCACCTAAAGTATATTGTATCTCTTCGTCTTCATATGAATCTTCTTCTATTATACTTTTACATATTCCTATACATTCATCACATATATATACACCTGGTCCTGCTACTATCTTTTTTACATTTTCTTGTGTTTTACCACAAAATGAACATTTTACATTTCTTGGACCTAAGTCATTATCATTTCCTTTTGCCATATATCCTCCTAAAATCATAATAAAATTAAAAGACTATCCTAAAATATTTTGTTTTAATTGTTTTTAAATTTTAGGACAGCCTTTTTTGTTTCAAGCCCTTTTATCAAGTATTCCATCTATCAAACCATATTTTAAAGCTTCCTCAGCTGTCATATAGTTATCTCTTTCTGTATCTTGATTGATTATCTCTAATGGTTGGCCCGTTCTTTCACTTAATATTTTATTTAATTTATCACGAGTTCTAACCATGTGATCAGCATGTATCTTGATTTCTGTTGTTTGACCAGAAAGTCCACCTGAAATCAATGGTTGATGTATTAATATTTCTGAATTTGGAGTTGCAAATCTTTTTCCTTTTGTTCCTGATGCTAGAAGTACAGCTCCCATACTTGCTGCTAATCCTACACATATTGTGGAAACCGGACATTTTATATAGTTAATTGTATCATATATTGCCATTCCATCTGTTATTGAACCACCTGGGCTGTTTATATAAAGTGATATTTCTCTATCTGGATCTTCTGATTCTAAGTATAATAATTGTGCTACAACAAGTCCTGCAGATGTACTGTCAACTTGTTCTCCTAAATATATTATTCTATCTTTCAAGAGTCTTGAGAATATATCATATGATCTTTCTCCTTGATTTGTTTGCTCTATAACATAAGGTACTAAACTATCGTTTATCATTATTACTCCTCCTTTTGCATTTGTATAAATTAAATTTTTGAATAAATTACATATTATTTAATTTTAGCGTTATCAACTATAAGCTTGATTGCATCTTCTTGTTCTAATGCACCCTTGACATAATTTACAAAATATTCATTTTCTTTTAATTCTTCTTTCTTCTTGCCATACATTTTTGCCATTTCTTCTATTTTTTCGTCTAATTTTTTCTCATCTGGTTCTATTTTTTCTTCCTTGATAATTTGCTCTAAGACAAGTCTTGTTTTTACAGCTGTTTTAGCTTGTTCTTCGCCTTCTTTTCTAAATTCTTCCATTGTTTTATTTATCATCTGTAAGTAGTTTTCCATATTCATTCCTTGATAGCTAAGTCTTGTTTCAACATCTTTTACCATGTTATCAAGTTCTGTATCTATCATTCCTGATGGAATATCTACTTCTGCATCTTTGCAAACAGCTTTGATGGCTTCTTCTTCTGTCTCATATTTTGCTCTTGATTTGTTTTCTTCTTCCATCTTTTCTTTTATACTATTCTTTAATTCTTCTAACGTTTCAAATTCGCTTGTATCTTTTGCAAATTCATCATTTATTTCTGGTAATTCTTTTTTCTTGATTTCATGTAATTTTACTTTAAATACAGCATCTTTTCCTTTTAATTCTTCTGAAAAATAATCATCTGGGAATTTTACTTTTACATCTTTTTCTTCGTCTATTTTCATTCCTATGATTTGATCTTCAAATCCTGGTATAAAGCTTCCGCTTCCTATCTCTAATTCATGTCCTTCTGCTTTTCCACCTTCGAACTTTACTCCATCAATAGAACCTTCAAAATCAATTGTAGTAATATCTCCTTTTTCTACTGGTCTATCTTCTATTGCTATCATTCTAGCATTCTTCTCAGCCATATGGCCTAGTTCATGTTCTACATCATCATCAGATACATTATACTCGATTTTTTTGATTTGTATACCTTTATATTTACCAAGTTTTACTTCTGGTTTTATTTGAACTATAGCTGTAAATTTTAGGTTTTGACCTTTTCCCATTTGATCTATATCTATATCTGGTTTATTTACTGCTTCTATATTGTTTTCTTTTAGTTCTTTCTCATATATTTCTGGAACTAGCTCATTAAAGGCATCTTCATAAAATATTTCTGATCCATATTGTTTTTCTACTATTGCCATAGGGGCTTTTCCTTTTCTGAAACCTGGTATATTAAAGTATTTTGCACTCTTTTCATATACCTTCTTCATTGCTTGGTCAAATTTTTCTGCCTCTATTTCAAAACTTAGCTTCAATTCATTTGCTTTTTCTGTTTTTTCAATTTTCATAGTCATAACTTAAATTCAATCCTCTCTCTTGATATATTTTAACCTAATTATTATATATATTTTTTTCGTTTATGTCAATACAAGTTTGATGCAATTTTTTGTTTATTTATTATCATTATTATTAACTACTTGTTCATGATGAGTTAAATTATATATGTTCCCTCTTATTTCATCTGCGTGCATGTTTACGTATATTATACCATTTGTAAAAAAATAAAATGCTATTATTATTAGAATCCACATTCCAAAATATTTTAATCTGTCCATTTTACATTCCATCCTTTCTCAAGCACAAATCAATTTTGGAGAATTTGTGCCCACTTTTAATATTTTATCACAAGATTAAAAATATGTAAACTAATTTTTCATATTTTCTATAGCCGTAAGCACTCCTAGCTTTCCATATTCATAAGTTAATCCCCCTTGTAGAAATACCGCATATGGACTTCTTAATGGTCCATCACACGATAATTCAATTGAAGATCCTTGTACAAAGCTTCCACTTGCCATTATTATTTTATCATCATATCCTGGCATATCACAAGGTTCTGGAAGGAAGCTTGAATCGATTGCAGATCCCATTTGTATTCCTTGGCAAAATTTTATCATTTTATCTTGATCATTAAATTCTATAGTTTGAACAATATCTGCTCGTTTTTCATTATATTTAGGTGATACTTTATATCCTAATTTTTCAAGCATTCTACTTGCAAAAACTGCCGTCTTGAGGCTACTTGCAACTACGCTTGGAGCAAGGTATAGCCCTCTCAAGAACTCTTTATTTGCACCTAAGCTTGGTCCAACTTCTTTCCCTTGACCTGGTGAATTTAATCTTTCTGCTACAAGATCTATATATTTTGCTTTTCCTGCAACATAAGCTCCATTGTTTGCAATTCCTCCGCCTAAATTTTTTATAAGTGAACCAACTATTACGTCTGCACCAACTTCAAGAGGTGAAAGCCTTTCTACAAATTCCGTATAGCAGTTATCTACAAATATGATTACTTCTTGATCTACTTTTCGTATTTCATCTATTACATCTTTCAAACTTTCTATACTCAAGCTTTCTCTTAATGAATAGCCTCTTGATCTTTGTATATGTACTAATTTTATTTTTTCTCTTTCAAGAGTATCTAATATTTTTTCTGTATCAAACTTGTTGTCTATTAAATCAATTTGTTTGTATTTAACTCCATAAGATTCAAGTGAACTTGAGTTTTCCCTTATCCCTACTACTTCATCTAAAGTATCATACGGTTTTCCGTGATATTGCAAGGATTGTGTCATTTGGCCTTGTAAGTGCAAATAAAGAAACTGCAAGTGCATGTGTTCCAGATATAAATTGGTTTCTAACTAAACTATCTTCTGCTCCCAATACTTCTGAAAATATTTTTTCTATAACATCTCGTCCTTGATCATTATGACCATATCCAGTAGTACCGATTAAAGTGCATTTCTGATAGATTGTTTCTGTGAAATGCTTCTAATACTTTATTACTATTATACATACAGTCTTGATCTATTTTTTTTGTTATTTCGTATATATCATTTTCAACTTCTTTTGTTAAATTAATTAATTCTTGATTCATTTTCATGCCTTTCCTTATTAAAATAATTTTATTAATAATATTCTTGATTTTTATTTCATGATTATAGCAACTAATTTTATTAAGTATACTACTTTTGTTGATTTTTGTAAAGTTTGGTGATAAAATATATTTTATATTAGGAGGGATAATCTTGGAAAAATTATTTGAAAACAAAACAACTTATACTCAAGATATTTATTTAGATTTTTTAAAGTTTCACAATAAGAAATTTAATTTTTCATATATGCTATATACAATAGTTTGGTCTATGATTCTATTGCTTTGTATATATCTTGCTTTTGCGTCTGGAAACAGAATTCAAGGAGTTATCATAACCATGATTTTAGCAGGATTTATACTATATCGTATAGTTCATCCTAAAAGAATTGTAGAGCGAGAACTTGACAGTGATAAAATCTCTACTAATAATACTAATACATTCAGTTTTTTTGATAAGAACTTTGAGATAAAAAACAATAATGGTTCTTTTATGTATAAATACTTCATGCTCAAGAAGATTTTTGAAACTGATGATTATTTTTATCTATATGTAACAAGAGAAAATGCCTTTTTGCTTTCTAAAAAAACTTTTTCTCTTGGCTCTCCTCAAGATTTTTCTAAATTTATGAAAAAGAAATGTGGTTTTAAATTTAAAAAATAATTTTAAATACTTTAGTGGAAAATATCTATTTAAAAGTGTACTGAACCCGAAATGTTATACAAAAACATGGAGGGTTTTTATCATGTCAAAATTTTCTATTTGCTCTTTTCCATGCAAAATTCCTTGATGATGTTTTATTTTTTTATTTTATGCACATACTAGTTTTATTGGTAAATTTAACTTGAATTTTGTTTGGAGGTCTAATATGAAATTTGATGCTTGGAATGGTTTTAAATATGGAAAATGGCAAAATGAAATTAATGTAAGAGATTTTATCCAATCTAATTACACCCCATATCAAGGAGATTCAAGCTTTTTAGCAGCTCCTACAGAAAATACAAAAAAATTATGGGAAAAAGTTTTAGACTTATTTGAAAAAGAAAAATCTTCTCCTGGTGGAGTTTTAGACATTGATACAAAAACAGTTTCTACTATAACTTCTCATGATGCTGGATATATCGATCAAAAATTAGAACAGATAGTTGGATTACAAACTGATAGTCCACTAAAACGAGCTATTATGCCTTTTGGTGGAATTAGAATTGTTCAAAAATCCTGTGAAGCTTATGGTAGAGAGCTTGATAAAACAATTTCTGAAGTTTTTAATGGTATTAGAAAAACTCATAATGATGGCGTTTTTGATGTATATACTCCAGACGTCAGAGCTGCTAGAAGTTCTCATCTTCTTACTGGTCTCCCAGATGGATATGGTCGTGGTAGGATAATTGGGGATTATAGACGTGTTGCTCTTTACGGTGTAGATTTTTTAATCAGTGAAAGAAAGCATATTTTAGAGTTATTAGATAGAGATAGTTTTACAGAAGAACTTATTCGTGAAAGAGAAGAAATTTCAGAGCAAATCAAAGCCTTAGAAAATTTAAAAATTATGGCTAAAAAATATGGTTTTGATATATCTGTTCCTGCAACTAATGCAAAAGAAGCTACTCAGTGGCTATATTTTGGGTATCTTGCATCAGTAAAAGATCAAAATGGTGCTGCTATGAGTTTAGGTAGAGTTTCTACTTTCTTAGATATATATTTTGAAAGAGATTTAAATAATAAAGTATTGACTGAAAGTGAAGCACAAGAAATTATAGACCATTTTGTTATGAAACTTAGGATGGTCAGATTCTTGAGAACACCTGAATACAATGAGTTATTTAGTGGAGATCCTGTCTGGGTTACCGAAAGTATTGGTGGTATGGGAATTGATGGCAGGACTTTAGTTACAAAGAATTCCTTTAGGATATTGCATACCCTTGAAAATTTAGGCTCTGCTCCTGAACCTAATATGACTATTCTTTGGTCTACAAGATTGCCAAGAGGGTTTAAAGAATATTCAGCTAGCCTTTCAATAAAAACTTCTTCTATACAGTATGAGAATGATGACCTTATGAGAAAGTTTTGGGGAGATGATTATGGTATAGCTTGCTGTGTTTCGGCTATGCGTATTGGAAAGCAGATGCAATTTTTTGGAGCTCGTGCTAATCTTGCAAAAGCTCTTCTTTATGCTATCAATGGTGGCAGAGATGAACTTTCTGGTAAGCAGGTAACTACGAAATTTGCTCCAATAACTTCTGAATATTTAGATTTTGATGAAGTTATGGACAAGTTTGATACAATGATGGACTATGTTGCAAAAATTTATATCAAAGCATTGAATGCTATTCACTATATGCACGACAAATATTCTTATGAAGCAATTGAAATGGCACTCCATGATCAAGATGTTACAAGGACAATGGCAACTGGTATAGCAGGTCTTTCAGTTGTAGCAGATTCTTTATCTGCAATAAAATATGCAAAAGTAAAAGTTATTAGAGATAAGACTGGCCTCGCTGTTGATTATGAGATACAAGGTGATTTTCCTAAATATGGTAATGATGATGATCGAGTAGACAAAATTGCAGTTGATATTATTAAAAAGTTTATAGAAAAAATTAAAAAGCATACAACTTATAAGCATGCTAAACATACTCTATCAATTCTCACGATAACTTCAAATGTTGTTTACGGTAAGTCAACTGGAAATACCCCTGATGGCAGAAAAGCAGGTGAGCCTTTTGGTCCAGGAGCTAATCCACTCCATGGAAGAGATACGAATGGTGCTCTTGCCGTCATGAATACTATTGCAAAACTCCCTTATGAATATGCAGAAGATGGAATTTCATATACTTTCTCTATTACTCCTAATACTCTTGGAAAAGATGTGTCTTCAAGAATCAATAATCTAATTAGCATGCTTGATGGTTTCTTTATTCAAGATCGGTCATCATATAAATGTAAATGTATTTGATAGATCTCTTTTGCTTGATGCTATGGATCATCCTGAAAAATATCCACAGCTTACCATTAGAGTTTCTGGATATGCGGTTAATTTTGTAAAACTCACTCGTGAGCAACAATTAGATGTAATCAATAGGACTATTCACGAAAGAATCTAAGATTAAATTATTGACATTCGCCAAATCTCGTCGGAGCTTTTATATTTTTATTTTGGAGGGTTAATTTGGAAAACAATTTTTTAAGAGTACACTCTTTTGAAAGTTTTGGAACAGTAGATGGACCAGGAATCAGATATGTCGTATTTCTTCAAGGTTGTCATTTAAAATGTAAGTATTGTCAAAATAGAGATTCATGGGATGTAAATGAAGGTAAAAACATTTCAATAGATGAAATTGTAAATAAAATTCTTGAATATCAAAATTATATAAAGCCATCTGGTGGTGGTGTTACAGTTTCTGGCGGTGAGCCTCTATTACAAGCTAATGATCTCATCACTCTTTTTACAGCATTAAAAAAATATAATATTCATACTGCTATAGATACATCCGGTATGTTTCGTATAACTGATACTATACGAGAATTGATTGATCTGACTGATTTGTTTTTGCTTGATATCAAACATATTGTTCCTTCTAAATCTCAAGAACTAGTTGGAATTTCAAATGAATTAGAACTTGAATTTGCAAGATATTTAAGCGATATAAATAAACCCATGTGGATTAGGCAAGTTTTAATTCCTAGAATAACTGACAATGAAGATGATTTATTAAAATTAAAGGAATTTATATCTACTCTGAAATCAGTAGAAAAAGTTGAAGTTCTTCCATATCATGACCTAGGTAAATTTAAATGGGAAAATTTGAATCTTGAATATCCTTTAGGCGATATTCCTCCTGCAACAAATGATGATACCCAAAGGGCTAAAAAGATACTTGGCATAAAATAAAAGAAGCAAAGTGATTTACACTTTGCTCCTTTTATTTTATTTCTTATTCCATCCTTCTTTATTTATTTGTCTTTGTCTTGCTATGCTTAAACTGTCTTTTGGAACATCATCTGTTATTGTCGAACCTGCGGCAACAAGTACATTATCTCCAATAGTTACAGGTGCTATAAAGTTTACGTTTGAGCCAATAAAAGCATTATCACCTATAATGGTCTTGCTCTTTTTGAATCCATCATAGTTACACGTAATTGTTCCACATCCTATATTAGTCTTGCTTCCGATTTCACAATCTCCCATATATGATAGATGTGGTACTTTTGTTCCTTCTCCGATTTTTGCTTTCTTGATTTCAACAAAACTTCCTATTTTTACATTATTTGCAAGTTCACATCCTTCACGTATATAAGAATTTGGTCCTATTTCACAATTTTCTCCAATTTTTACTCCTGATTTTATTGTAGTGTTTGGATGCACGACTGTGTCCATTCCTATCTCTACATCATCATAGATATAAGTGTTATTTATATCTTCTATTGTTACACCATTCTCCATATGTGCTTGATTTATTCTAATTCTAAGTATTCTTGTTAGCATTTCAAGTTGTGCCCTATCATTTACTCCAAGTATTTCTGTATTATCTTCTACAATAATTGCACCAGTCTTCAAGCCTTTATCATTCATTATTTTTATAACATCAGTTAAATAATATTCTCCCTGTGCATTGTTTCTAGTTATCTTTTCAAGTGCAAGTATTAATTCTTCTATATCAAAACAATATATTCCACCATTAATTTCAGTTATTTTCTTTTCTTCCTCAGTCGCATCTCTTTCTTCAACTATTGCTTTTACGTTTCCACTTTCATCTCTTACTACTCTTCCATAACCTGTTGGATTATTGTATAGTGCAGTCAAGATAGTTGCATCCTCTTGATTTGCAATACTTTTTGCGATAAGTTTCTTGATTGTGTCTGGTCTTACAAGTGGAACATCTCCATATAATACTACTACTTTTCCCTTTTTCCCTTTCAAGTATGGAATCGCTTGCATTGCTGTGTGTCCAGTTCCTAGTAGTTCTTCTTGATAGGCGTATTTTACACTATCTCCTAGTACTTTTTCAACTTCGTCTCTCTTATGTCCTACAACAGTTACAATATCACTAATCCCTGCTTTTTGAACTGTTTCAACAACTCTTGATATTAATTCTTTTCCATATATCTTATGTACAACTTTTGACTTATTTGTTTTCATTCTGGTGCCTTTTCCAGCTGCCATTACAACCGCAATTATATTTTCCATATCATTGCCTCCTAATTAAAGTAATAATACTATTATATGATTTTATGTTTACTTTTCGTTCCACCTAATCATTTTTATATTTTTATAAATATCAAGTATTTTTGAATATTTTTGATATTCGTCTTCCCATAACATATCTGGAACTTTATCAAATGCTGAAAAAACTTTTTCTGCTTCCATCAAAAAAACTATTTGTTGGTTCTGCGACATTCTATCATATTTTTTAGATACTTCATACAGATTGTCTAATACTTGGTTTGCTTGTATAAAATCTACAAAATCTTTTATCTTCATTCCAGCAGCTCTTATTTGCATAATTGCAAATATAATCAAAGCTATTATTATAAAAATTAATATGATTATTAATTGTATTATTTCCACTTTTTTATCTCCTAATATTTTTGCATTTGTATTTTAGCATATTTATACCTTTTTTGCAACTTGTTTAAATTCTAAAGCCTTTAATATGTTTTTTGCACTCATTCAAAAAGAATTTATCAGTTTGTCCTGACATATAGTCTATTATTATTCTTCTTATGTCGTTTTTGTTTTTATATTCATCTGTTTTATGATTTATAAATGTAAATAATGATTTATCGCTTTCACTCATATCATCTTCTATCTCTATGTATTTTCTACCTTTTATCTTTTCTTGATAGTAGTAGAATAAATCATAAAAAGCTTGCTCTATTATATCCAAATTTTTTGTAGCTTCTTTTGATTCATATATATGTTCATAATTCCATTTTTTCAAGTTTATCAAACTTTCAAAAATATTATCAGAAAATTGCAAATATGGCTTGTCTATTCCGTTTTTTATAACATCTAATATTAAAGTATTTACAATTTGTGCATTAGTGTTACCTAGATTCTTTGTAATATCTTCTGGTATGTCCTCTCTTTTTATTGTTACTACAATTATTGCATCTTCAATATCTCGTCCTATATATGCTATTATGTCTGATAGCCTTACAACACTTGCTTCTAACGTCATTGGTATGATTTTTTTACTATATCCTTTTTCAGTAAATACCTTATCAAGTTCCATTAGAAAATCTTCTTTTGTTTTATTTTCATTATGTTCATACTTATTTAAAAGTATCTCTCCATTATGTGCAAGTATTCCGATCTAGAGTTTGAAGTGTTATATTAAGGTTATCTACATCTTGAAGCATCCTTACGCTTTGTGCATTATGGCAAAAATAACCTATGTTCTCTTTTTGTGCTATATTGTCAAGATATTTTTCTCCAGCGTGTCCAAATGGGCTATGCCCAACATCATGCCCAAGAGCTATTGCTTCTATTAAATCCTCATTTAATCTTAAAGCTCTTCCAATTGTTCTTGCAACTTTTGAAACAAGCTGAACATGCAATACTCTATGAGTTATATGGTCATTTTTCACAAAAGAATATACTTGTGTTTTATCTATGTATCTTGAATAACTCTGTGAATGTATTATTTTATCTATATCTCTAAAAAATATTGGTCTAATATCTGGTTCTTCTTGATATAATTTAATTCCTTTTTCTGATTTACAGGCATATTTAGAAAATAGTTTTTCATTTGTTAACATTATCTCCTTTAAATCTTCCATAGGTTATTCTCCTTCTAGTATGTTTTTCCTTTTTATTCTACCATTATTTACTCACTTTGTTCTTGTGTTTCTTCCTCTTGATTCTCTTTTTCATTTTGCTCTTGATTTACGATTAAATCATCTATTATGATTTGTTGATTTTCATCTACTTTATATTTAGGAAGTTCTGGTAAATCTTCAAGTGTGTTTAATCCGAATTTTTTTAGAAATTCCTCTGTTACTTTGTAAGACATTGGTTTTCCAGGAAGATCTAACTTTCCTGCTTCTTCTACTAAGTTATGTTCCATTAGTCTATATAATGAAGCATCTGAATTAACTCCTCTTATATTTTCTATCTCTGCTCTTGAAATTCTTGGATTATATGCAATTATTGCAAGCACTTCAAGAGCTGCTTGTGATAGATTAGGTTTTACCCTTTTATCTACAATTGGATAAATATATTCGTGTAATTCTTTTTTACTAGCAAGTATATAGCCGTTGTTTAGATTTACTATTTCTATTCCATGATTTTCTTTTTTATATTCTTCTTTCATTTCTTCTATGATTTTAGAAATTTCATCTTGATTAACTTCTAAGCTTGATACAAGCTCCTCTAAAGTTACTACTCTTCCACTTGCAAATAATATTGCTTCAATTATTCCCTTTATTTTTTCTTTTTCCATTTTTATCTTCCTTACATTTTATGCTTTTCCACTTGATAAGAATACATCTCTCATTTTATGTTTAACAGTTTCTTTTATTTTATCTCTTGCAGGAGTTAGATATTTTCTTGGGTCAAAAACTTCTGGTTCTTCTGCAAATACTTTTCTTATTTCTGCTGTCATTGCAAGTCTTAAATCTGTATCTACGTTTATTTTTGATACACCATTTTTACTTGCTTCTCTTAGCATTTCATCTGGTACACCTTTTGCACCTGGTATATTTCCACCATATTTATTACACATCTCAACGAGTTCAGGTATTACTGTTGAAGCACCATGTAGTACTATTGGTGTATTTGGTAACTTTTCCTTGACTTTTTGCAAAATATCAAATCTTAGTTTTGCATCACCTTTAAATTTATATGCTCCATGGCTTGTTCCAATAGCTATTGCCAATGAATCGCATCCTGTTTTTTCTACAAACTCTTTTGCTTGATCTGGATCTGTATACATAGCATCTGATGATGCAACATTTACATCATCTTCAATTCCAGCAAGTTTTCCAAGTTCCGCTTCTACAACTACTCCTCTTTCGTGAGCATAGTCTACAACTTTTTTTGTTAAAGCAACATTTTCATCAAAATCATATTTTGATCCATCTATCATAACAGATGTAAATCCTGCATCTATACACATTTTGCAAGTTTCAAAATCTGGTCCGTGATCTAAGTGTATTGCAACTGGCACATCCGTTTCTTCTAATCCTGCTTCAACCATTTTCATTAAATAATTAATTCTTGCATATTTTATTGCGCTTGATGATGCTTGCAAGATTACTGGTGAATTTTCTTCCTTTGCTGCATCCAAAATTGCTTGTACAATTTCCATGTTATTTACATTAAATGCTCCAACTGCAAAATGCTCCTTGATAGATTTTTCAAACATTTCCTTTGTGGTTACTAGTCCCATAAATATCTCTCCTTTCAAACTTGACTAATACATTATATCATAAAAATTTTTAAATACATATCCTTGTTCTCTTAAATATGCAATATTTTCTTCAAGAGTATCTACTGTCAACTGTTTAGCATTTGTATCGTGCATTAATACAACAATTTTATTTTTTCCATTTGATGTTTTCTTTAAATCCGCTACAATGCTTTCTTTAGTTGGCTTTCCAACTGCATCATTTGTTAAACAATTCCAATTTATAAACGCAATGTTATTTTGTTCAAGTAAGCTTTTAGCTGAATTTTTTAATTTAGCATATTTGCCTCCTTGACTTCCTCCTGGGAAACGGAATAAATGGCTTGAATAATTCTCATTTCCTATTGCTTTTTTTATCGCATTTTCAGTACGATTATACTCATCAAGCACTGCATTCTCTGAAGAATATATTTTGCTATATTCATGTGAATATCCATGATTTGCAATATAATGTCCTTGTTCATACTCTTGTTTTACTAAATCTGGATTTGCTTCTACTCTATTTCCGAAGTACAAAAAATGTTGCTTGAATATTTTCTTTTTCTAATATTTGTAGAATCTGTGGTGTTATTTTTGTAGATGGACCATCATCAAAAGTTAAATATGCAATTTTTTCTTCTCCATCTGAATTATAGATATCATTTATTCTTTTTTTAGTTTCTTCTGAATATACTGGCAATTTTGGTTCTGGGTACTGTTTCTGCTCTTCTTGTTCTTTTGGATCTTCTTTTTGATTTCGTGCTATATTCTCTTTAATGTTTTTCTGAGCGACTGCATTTTTATCTTCTACTTCTTGTATAGTTTTCATAGTGTTGCTTGTACTATTTTTTGCTGTGTTGTCTTGACTTTCTGAATAATACTTTGCAATTAACTGTGCATTGTATGTCTTGGCTACATGTATACCCGCTACAGAAGAACAAATTATTACAACTATAGCAATGGTGCCAAAAATAATCATCTTTTTCATAAAGTTCTTTCCATATAAATTTAAATCTAAATTTATTTTTTGATCTTCTCCTATTATTCTCATTGTTTTACTCCTCATTTTTTAGTGTATTTAATTTCAAGAATTTTAATACCTCAACTATCACTAAAGGAGAAATTACCAAGGCAATTATTTCAAAAATATTCTCTTTTGGTAACAATGCTAGTTTAAATGTTTCTCTTAATGTTGGCACAAATAATATTACGAGAACTAATGCTATACATATTGCAACAGCAATAATTAATTTTGAATTATTAAATATGCCTGTTTTAAATATTGATTCTTTGTTATTTCTTATATTAAAGATGTGTATAAGCTCTAATAATGAAAGTACTGTAAATGCCATAGTTTGCGCGATAGATATTCTCTGCTCTTCTGGCATGCCTTGTGATGAACTAAGACCAATTCCAAATGCTATTAAAGTAATTATACCTATTAATAATCCTTGATAAATTACTCTATATATCATTCCTGCTGTGAAAATTCCTTTTGAATTATCTCTTGGTTTTCTATTCATTATATTTTTTTCTGCTGGGTCCACTGCTAAGGCTAATGCTGGAAGTGAGTCAGTAACTAAATTTACCCAAAGTATATGAATTGCAAGAAGTGGAGTTAAACTTCCAACATCTGCTATGTTAAACCACTTTGCAAAAACTGGTGCAAGTAGTATTGCAAAAAATAGAACGATAATTTCACCAATATTGCTTGCTAGAAGAAATTGAATAACCTTCAAAATATTATCATATATTCTTCTTCCTTCTTCTACAGCTGTTACTATACTTGCAAAGTTGTCATCTGTCAAAATTACATCTGCAGCTTCTTTCGCAACATCTGTTCCAACTTTTCCCATTGCACAACCTATATCTGCTGTTTTTAGAGCTGGTGCATCATTTACTCCGTCTCCTGTCATTGATACTATTTCACCATTTGCTTTCCACGCTTTGACAATTCTTACCTTATGTTCTGGTGAAACCCTTGCATAAACACTGTATTTTCTTATATTTTTTTCAAGTTCTTGATCTGATATGTTATCTAATTCTTTTCCTGTTAAAGCTTCATCTTGATTTGTTAATATTCCAAGTTCTTTTGCTATCGCTATTGCAGTTATCTTATGATCTCCTGTAATCATTACTGTTTTTATTCCTGCAGTCTTACACTTTTGAACAGCTGCTTTTACTTCTTCTCTTGGGGGATCAATCATTCCGCACATTCCAAGATAAATTAAATTATTTTCTATTTCTTTCATCTCTTGATCTGTTGGTTCTTGATCTAAAACCTTATATCCACAAGCCAAAACTCTTAGAGCTTGCTCTGCCATTTCTTGATTGCTCTTATATATTTCATTTTTATATTCATCTAAATTATTATGAATTCCATCTTCCATTTCATATGATGTGCATTTTTCTAGAAGTTCATCAACTCCACCTTTTGTATATACTATATATTTGTCTCCAACTTTATTTACTGTTGTCATTAGTTTTCTATCTGAGTCAAATGGTAATTCTTTGACCCTGATATTTTCTTTTATTAGTCCCTTTCCATATTGTAGTTCAAGCCCCATATCAATCAAGGCAGTTTCAGTTGGATCTCCACTTAATTCATTTTTGTCATTTATCTTTGTATCATTGCATAGCATATTTGCATATACTATTTTGTCTAATAAGCTATTTTTAGGTGCATTATCTAAATCATATAAATTTGAGTTATAAAATATCTTTTTAACTGTCATTTTATTTTGTGTAAGTGTTCCTGTCTTATCTGAGCAGATAACTGTACTGCTACCTAAAGTTTCTACTGCTGGTAAAGTTTTCACAATTGCATTGCATTTTACCATTCTTTGCATTCCTATCGCAAGAATGATTGTAGATACGGCTGCTAGTCCTTCAGGAATGGCTGCAACTGCAAGACTAACTGCAGTTATAAACATATCTACTGGTTCTTTTCCTTCTATAAGGCCTATCAAAAATATAACTGCACATATAACTAGGCAAGCAATTCCTAGCGTTTTTCCTAATCCATTCAATCTCTTTTGAAGAGGTGTCTCTTCCTCCTCTACTTCATTTAACATACCTGCGATTTTTCCAACTTCTGTGTTCATCCCTGTAGATATAACTATTCCTTTGCCTCTTCCATAAGTTACCATACTTGAAGAAAATGCAATATTTGTCCTATCTCCAATTCCTACAGTCTCATCCTCTATTTTTTCTGTATTTTTCTCTATTGGAACTGATTCTCCAGTAAGAGCTGATTCTTGTATTTTCAAGTTTATAGCCTCTACCAATCTAATATCTGCTGGTACATAATCACCTGTTTCAAGAATTACTATATCTCCTGGTACTAGTTCTCTTGATGGAATTACCTCTATTTGTCCATTTCTCATGACTTTTGTTACGTACGCACTTAATTTTTGCAGTGCTTCTAATGACTTTTCAGCTTTGTTTTCTTGAATTACACCTATTACTGCATTTAATATTACAACTACCATTATTATAATTGAATCTGTAAAGCCTTCTCCTTCTTTGACGCCAATAAATGCAGAAACAATTGCTGCTATTATTAAAATTATTATCATAAAATCTTTAAATTGTTTTAAAAATTTTATAAAAATACTTTCTTTTTTCTTTCCTTCTAATTCGTTAAATCCATACTTTTCTATTCTTTCATTTATACACTCTTTCTTTAGTCCATTTTTTATGTCTGTTTTGAATTCTTCTTGTACTTCTTCTACTGTTTTGCTAAAATAATTCATATGGCATTTTCTCCTTTCGTTCGACTTATTAACAAATATTATTTTAGCACAACTAAATATTTATATCAATAAATTATTTACTATTTTTAATATGTTCATTATATTTTTTCTTATGCTTTTTTGATTTGAAAAAAACATACAAAAAAGGGCCGGCGTAGTACGCCGGTCCTCTTGAATCCTTGGAAATAACTTTTTATTTCCAAGCTGGAGTCTGGTCTCTAATCCGATGTCCACTCTTTACAGGTCGCATGATGATCTTTCTCCTTTTTGTTTTTTGGAGATGCTTTTACATAGTCTGATCCCGAATGCGGTAACTGAGCATTTCTACCTTCGTCCTTTCTTCAGTGCTCTCACCTATTGGTGATGTAGTTTTATTATAGCAGTTTTTCCAGTTTTTGTCAAGATTTATGTAAAGTTAATTTGCAATTATTTATATTTCAATAACTTGACCTATGTATCATCTACCATATCTATTATTTCTTTACAATCTCTCCATTTTGATACCTCTACATATTCGTTCTCTTTTTTGAAATTTTTCAAGTGTTTTAATGTATCATCTTTTGAATCCAAATCTGTCAAGATTACTTTTTTTATGGTTTCTTCTTTTCCATACATGATTTTAAAAAGAATTGAGCGAAGTATTCCTTCTATTCTTTTTCCCTGATTCTTTACTGCAATTATTACATATATACCGATCTTCGCTTAAATTTGTATAGCTCATTATATACATAATCGTTTTTATTATTTCCAGTAATCCGTAAATTGCAAGTATATAGACTAATGTATCAAGTATCAAGTCTATCATATTTAGTCACCTCATATACATTAGTCTATTCTACATTTTTATTTTATGTGATTATACTATACCCATTTTTTTAGCCATCTGTTTTCCTTTTTTCATTATTGTTTTTTTAGTTCTATTTGTGCTTTCCATATACATAAGAGCTATACCTGCTGATACCATAGTTCCGATAACCATACCTTTAACAAATTTCATAATTTCACATTCCTTCCTAATAAAAATTTATTAATATTATTATAACTTTTTTGGATAATTCTATACTTATTTTGCCTTTTCTTTTTTGAAAAAAATTGAATAAATTTCAAAAATTGCAATACAGAGTAAAAATACGCCGAAATATAGTTTTAATCTATTTGTATTTAAATTTACTGAAATCTTTGCTCCTATTATAGCTCCTATAATTCCAAAAATTGCAACAGTTATACCAGTTTTCCAATCTATCAATTTTTGTTTTATATTTATAAATGTAGAAACAATTGCAGTTGGTATAAAAAACACAAGATTTGCTCCTTGTGCTACATGTTGATCTTTTCCTAAAAATAATGCTAGGCAAAGTATGAGTATTGTGCCTCCTCCGCATACCCATTCCTGAAACTATTCCAGAAATTATTCCAATAATTATATTTAGCATCTTGACCTCCTGCAATGTTAATGACGTTTAGTTTTTATATTTTTGCTGAAAACATATTGTTTTAACTCTATATTCCTAATCCTTGAATAATAAGCCTAATTGCAACATAAATCAAAAAGGCTGTAAAAAATATTTTTAAATACTTATCTGAGAGTTTATTTAAAAGTTTCGCGCCAATAAATCCTCCGGACTATTCCACCGAATAGCACAGAGTAGGCTAGTCTTGAAATCTATATATGATGAATTAATATAAAAAATGGAACTTGCGCAAACCATAGGAAGTATGCAAATTATTGAAGTCGCTCTTGACTTTTTTTCATCTAAACCTATTAAAAAAGTAAATGCTGGAACAAGTATCATTCCGTCCTCCTGATCCAAAGAGTCCGGTTACAATTCCAGCAAAAATTCCTATAACTATCTTTACAAGCATATATTCTCGTCCTCTCTGTAGTATTCATGGAAAATATATACTTATTATTGGATGTTTCCTTTTTATTTATTCTTATTAATTTCATTAATTGCAAGTTTTGTTAAAATTTTATCACATCTAAGCATTTGTCCGATTATTTCTTCCCTTGATTCTTGATCTTGAATGTTTTGGGCTTTATCAAAAAACTTCTGTAATTCATCAAGATATTCCTGATTTTTTTCTTTCCATTCTATGTTTACTTCCATATTTATACCTCACTTATTGGTTAAGCTGTATTTACTTAAAGATGTCTTTTTATTACGACTACCGTTATATTTTCCTCTTCTTCTGTAATTTTAATACATAAAATGATAAAATACAACAAATAAATACAATTTTAATAAATTTATTTATAGAAATGGGGGCAAATATGATTAGAATTAAACTTTCTGATTTATTAGGGAAACACAAAATGAATCAAAAAACTTTATCTAGACTTACTAATATCAGACCTGCAACTGTTTCAAAAATGTACTATGAAGAAACAAAGCGTATTGAAGTCAGTCAAATTGATAGCATCTGTAAAGCTCTAGATTGTGAAGTTTCTGAACTTTTTGAATATGTACCTGATGATGAGGTTGAAAAGAAATCATAAAAATATACACACTCTCAGTGTATCTCTGTCATGCACTGAGAGTGTGTATATTTTACATTAATTCTTGAAACATTTTATTTAACATTTGCGGATTAGCTTTTCCTTTAGTCTCTTTCATTGCTTGTCCTACTAAAAATCCCAATGCCTTATCTTTTCCATTTTTGAAATCTGAAACAGATTGTGGATTCTCTCCTATTATTTTTAATACAATTTCTCTTATAGCATTTTCATCAGATATTTGTACCCATCCTTTTTCCTCGATTATTTTACTTGGCCTTTTTGGATTCTCAAACATTTCTTCAAGCACATCTTTTGCAATTTTACTACTTATTGTACCTTTTTCTATTAACCCAATTAATTCTGCTAAATCTTCTGGTGTAAAAGGTATATCTTCTGGTTCAAACTCTTTTTCGTTCAAAATTCTAGCTATATCTGATAATAGCCAGTTGCAAATTGCTTTTGGATTTTTTGAAATTTTGACTCCTTTCTCAAAGAAATCTGATAAATATTTTGATGCTGTCAATGTATTAGCTTCTTTTTCTGTAAGTTTATATTCATTCAAGTATCTTTGTTTACGTGTTTCAGGTAATTCAGGTAAATTCTTTCTAATATTTTCTATATACTCTTCTGAAAGTCTTATTGGTGCTAAATCTGGCTCTGGAAAATATCTATAGTCTTGTGCATCCTCTTTATCTCTCATAGAGAATGTTTTTCCAGATACTTCATCCCATCTTAGAGTTTCTTGTTCTATTACTCCACCATTTTCTACAACACTTATCTGTCTTTCTATTTCATATTCAAGAGCTCTTGAGATAGACTTGAATGAGTTCATATTTTTCATTTCTGTCCTAGTGCCAAATTCTTTTTGTCCTCTTTTTCTAACTGAAATATTTACATCTGCTCTTAAAGAACCTTCCTGCATTTTACAATCTGATACTTCAATATATTCAAGTATTGATTTTATTTTTTTAAGATATATATCCGCTTCTTCTACTGATCTCATATCTGGTTCAGATACTATCTCTATCAATGGTACCCCTGCTCTGTTTAAATCTACTAAACTGCATCTTCCATAATCATCATGATTAAGTTTTCCTGCATCTTCTTCTATATGAATTCTTGTAATTCCTATTTTTTTCTTCTCTCCGTCATGCACTTCTATTTCTACATATCCATGTTCACAAAGAGGTTTATCAAATTGTGATATCTGATATGATTTTGGAAGATCAGGATAAAAATAATTTTTTCTATCATTTTTGCTATCTCTTGATATTGAGGAGTTCATAGCAAGTCCTGCTTTGACAGCATATTCTAAAACCTTTTCATTTAAAACAGGTAATGCTCCTGGCATTGCCATACAAACTGGACAGCAATGCGTATTTGGTTCTCCCCCAAATTCTGTTTTACATGAGCAAAATATTTTTGTTTTTGTAGATAATTCTGCATGCACTTCAAGCCCTATAACTACTTCATAATCATCTCTTGACATCTAATTGTTACCTCCTTTAAATGTAGGTTTATAATTTTCTCTAAAATGTGTGTTCATTTCATAGGTGTATGCAGCATTTAAAATAGTGCCTTCTTGAAAATAATTTCCAATTAACTGCATGCCTATTGGCATTCCATTTTTGTCCAATCCGCAAGGAATTGATATTCCAGGCAATCCTGCAACATTTACAGAAACTGTACATATATCTGATAAATACATTTCTAATGGATTTTCAGATTTTTCTCCAAATCTAAATGCAGTTATTGGAGATGTTGGTGTAAGTAGAATATCATATTTTTCTAGATTTTTAGCAAATTCATTTTTTACCAATGTTCTTACTTGTTGTGCTTTTTTATAATACGCATCATAATATCCAGAACTTAATACATATGTTCCAAGTATTATTCTTCTTTTTACTTCTGCTCCAAATCCTTCACTTCTTGAATTTATAAATATATCTTTTAATGTTTCATAATTTTTAGTTCTATATCCATATCTTATACCATCAAACCTTCCAAGATTTGAGCTAGCTTCTGCACATGCAATTATATAATAAGTTGCTAGTGCATATTCTGCAATGTCTAAAGATGTATCTTCTACTATTGCTCCAAGTTCCTTATATTTTTCAATTGCCTGTTGTAAAGCATCTTTTACTTCTTGATTTATTCCGTCTCCGAAAAATTCCTTTGAAACTCCTATTCTTAATCCTTTTACATTATTTTTTAAATCTAAAGTATAGTCTTTTTTAGGTATATCAATTGATGTAGTATCCTTTTCATCATGTCCTGCAATCAATGAAAGTAAAATTGCAGAATCTTTTACATCTTTCGTTATAGGTCCTATTTGATCAAGTGATGAAGCAAAAGCTACTAATCCATATCTTGAAACTAACCCATATGTTGGTTTTAATCCAACTACACCACAAAGAGAGGCCGGTTGACGAATACTTCCTCCCGTGTCAGATCCTAGTGCCCAAGGTACCATGTTTGCTGCAACAGCTGCTGCAGATCCTCCTGAAGATCCTCCTGGTACTCTTGATAAATCCCAAGGATTTCTTGTTTTCTTGAAATATGAGTTTTCTGTTGAGCTTCCCATGGCAAACTCGTCCATATTAAGCTTGCCTAAATTTATCATATTTTCTTGATTTAATACCTTGTCTACGACTGTTCCATCATAAGGAGATATAAAATTTTCAAGCATTCTTGAAGAACATGTTGTCTTGATTCCTTTAGTGCACATATTGTCTTTTATTCCTATTGGAATTCCTGCATATTCTCCTAATTTTTTATTCTCTTTTTTAGATAAATCTATTTCCTTTGCTCTTTTTATAGCATCTTGATCTAGTCTTGTTACAAAAGCATCTATATCAGGCTCTTTTTCATCTATTCTTTCTAAATACGCCTTAGTAATTTCTTCAGATGTAATTTCGCATTTATCAAGTCTTTCTTTTAATTCATGCACAGTAAGTTCTGTAATATCCATCTGCTTTCCTCCTCTTTCTAATTAATGACCTTTGGAATTTTAAACATGTGTCCTTCTTCTTCCGGTGCGTTTTGTAATAGGCTTTCTTGATCCTCAAATTCTACTACTTGATCTTTTCTAAATACATTATAATTACTATTTGTTCCTATTGTTTCTTTTAGTCCTTCTACTGGAGCTTTATTTACAACATTTGCGAAGTTTAAAATATCTTGCAAGTTTAATAAATACTTGTCAATTTCATCTTCACTAATTTTTAAATTTGCAAGTTTTGCAATATGCAAAAGTTCTTCTCTTTCTACTTTCATAAACTTCCTCCTCGTATGCTTGTATAATTGTTTATTATATAACGAATATAGAAAAAAAACAAGTCTGAATACTTGTTTTTTGTATTTTTATGCCGTCTTGAGTTCTAGTCTTAGCTTATCTGCTACCATTGCAATAATATCTAAATATCATTTGACAAAATCAAATAATCTGTGTATAATAGTTATAGGAAATGGAGAAACCACAAACATGGTTTTCCACGCTATAGAAAAAACACATCTACAACGGTCAAATTACAGATGTGTTTTTTATTTATTCCTTATTTGTCCATTGTATAAATATAATTGCTAATAAGGCTACGTTTATGGCTGTTGAACTCATTAGTCCTATAATAAGAAACATTAGAAATTCTATCATAAACACCACCTCACTTTCCCAGAGTTGTTCTCTGATATGTAAAGTGGAAACCACATCTGCTTATTCTCATTTCCTATGTTTTATATTGTATAACATTTGTTCGTAAAAAGTCAAGCGAACAAGTATATTTTTTCTAGTAAAATAATAACACCCACAAATGTCATATTGGCACTTGCAGGTGTATATTTTATGCCGTCTTGAGTTCTAGTCTTAGCTTATCTGCTATCATTGCGATAAACTCTGAATTTGTAGGCTTTCCTTTTGTAGCTGATACAGTATAGCCAAATATGCTTTCAACTACATCAGCTTGTCCTCTTCCCCACGCAACTTCAATCGCATGTCTTATTGCACGTTCTACTCTACTTGGTGTTGTCTTGAATTTCTTTGCTATTTCTGGATAAAGTTGCTTTGTTATTTGATTTATTATATCTATATCATTTACTACCATCATTATTGCTTCTCTCAAGTATTGATATCCTTTAATATGTGCAGGTACTCCTATCTCATGAATCATATTTGTAACTAAAGCTTCCAAATTTTCTACATCCTTTTTTCTGTCAGATACTATATCAATGTATGGAGCTTTGAAATCTTTGCTTATTCCTGAATTTTTGATTCCGAGTAGGTTTATAAAATTTAAGCTCCTTGATTCTCTTGATTAAAAGAGAAATGTCAAATGGTTTGACAATGTAGTATTGAGCCCCAAGCTCCAATGCTCTTGATGTTATTTTATCTTGTCCAACTGCAGAAAGTACTATAGAGAGTGGTTTCTTTTCCACATTTAACTCATTAATCTTCTCTAAAACTCCTAACCCATCTAAGTGAGGCATTATAACATCAATTATTGCAATATCAGGTTCAGTATTTTTTATCATTTCAACTGCTTCTAAACCATCTTTTGCAATCCCAATTACCTCCATTTCATCTTCTTTTTCAATGTAATTAGTTAAATTATTAGCAAAATCTACATTATCATCTGCCACTAAAATCGACAATTTGTCCTTCACACTTAATCCTCCTTATTATAAATTTGTAAATATTTTACATTTTTGTATTATATTACTTTTTCCAAAATTTAGCAATAGTTTTTTACCTTTTATTTTAATATTTTATATTTTTTCATCTTGCTATTTTTTGTTTTTACTGCCGAATTCGTGGTTTTTCGCTATATTATTTTTTTATTATATATTTTTCTTCTTTAATATTTATTTCCATTTTTTGTAAATTTTCATTTGAATTTTTTTGTAGTAATTTGTCGATTTTTGTCTTTTCTATTTCTATTTGCATTTTAATTTTTTCATTATACTCTCTTTCTATAATGTTTATACCATTATATCTGCAAAAATGTTCAAATTCTTCAGCATTTTCATAATCAAGTATCACTTCTACAATATATCCAATTTCTTTTTCTATTTCTATCGAACTATCAAGTACTTTTTTAGTTGCTTCTGCATAAGCTCTTGAAAGTCCTCCAGTCCCTAGAAGTATTCCTCCAAAATATCTAGTAACTACTACAATTATATTTGTAAGATCTCTTTTTTCCAATACATTCATAATAGGTATTCCAGCTGTTCCAGATGGTTCTCCATCATCACTTTGCCTTTTTATTATATTGCCCTGATCTAGTATTCTATAAGCATAACAATGATGTTTTGCCTGATAATGCTTCTTCTTGATTTTATTTAATATTTCGTTTGCCTCTTCTTGACTTTCCACGTAAAAAGCATTTGCAATAAACTTAGACTTTTTTTCTATTAAAATTGCTTCTACATTTTCTTCTATAGTTTTAAACATTTATATCTCCTTTACTTATTCTACTATATTTTTTCCAGCTGTTACCCCTGTAGAATATGCAATTTGTAAATTAAATCCTCCTGTATATGCGTCAACATCTATTATTTCACCTGCAAAGTATAATCCTTTAATAATTTTGGATTCCATAGTTTTTGGATTTATCTCTTTTACTGAAATTCCTCCTGCTGTTACTATAGCTTCCTCTATTCCCCTAAATCCACTTATAGTTAACTTCAAATTTTTTATCGTTTTTGCAAGTTTTATTCTTTCTTCTTTTGTAACTACGTTTGTCTTTTTATCTGGATCTATTTCTGACATTTTTATAATAGTCTCTATCATTTTTTTTGGTAATAGTTTATCTAAACTATTTTTAAAGTCTTTGTTTTTATACTCTTGAAAATCTCTCATTATTCTTGAATCTAGTTTTTCTTCACTTAGCGCTGGTTTCAAATCTATAATTAGCTCTATGCTCTTATTTTTTAGTAATTGTTCAATGCCTTTGTACCTAATTAAATGTGAAGAACTGCTTATGATTATTGGCCCTGTTACACCAAAATGTGCAAATAACATTTCTCCAAAGTCTTGATATATTATTTTATTCTTTTCTTTGTCTTTTATCTTTATTGATACATTTTTTAAAGTTAGACCTTGTAAGGATTTACAAATATCTTTTTCATAGCATTCAATTGGTACTAATGCTGGTTTTAAATTATTAATTGTATGTCCGTATTTTTTAGCTATATTATACCCATCTCCAGTTGATCCTGTTGCTGGATAACTAAGTCCTCCTGTTGCAAGTATTACTTTATCTGCCTTGATGCTTTCTTCTTGATTATTTAATAAATATCTTACTCCTATAACTTCTTTCTCCTTTATCTCAAGATCTGTAACTTTTGCATTATATACTATTTTAACTCCTGCTTTTTTTAAAGCACTATACAAAGCATCTATTACACTTTGTGCACTGTCTGTTACTGGAAATACTCTATCTCCTCTTTCAACTTTTGTATTTAATCCTTCTTGTTTCAAAAGATTTATAATATCTTGATTATTAAAGTTTTTGAATGCACTATAAAGAAATTTTCCATTACCTGGAATATTTTCAATAAATTTTTCTATAGATATATTATTTGTAATATTGCATCTGCCTTTTCCTGTTATTCTAAGCTTTTTCCCAACAGTATTCATTTTTTCTAAAATAATAGTTTCATTGCCTTGACTTGCAGAAGAAATTCCAGCCAGCATTCCAGATGCTCCTCCACCTATTATCACAACTTTCATATTAATGCAGTTCCTTTCATTATTTGAACCTTATTATATAATATTATTCAAGATAATGCAATTTTTAAGTTTTTTATCTTTTTTGTAATATTTCAAGATTTCCATTAATATACATTAATAAAGTTAATTGTACAAACATTTTTTATGGAGGTATGTGATGGAAAATTTAAGTTTGTATCAGGATATTAAGTCAAGAACTGATGGGGATATATATATTGGCGTTGTGGGTCCTGTTAGAACTGGTAAATCCACTTTTATTAAACATTTTATGGATTTATTAGTTATTCCAAATATTGAAAATGAATATAAAAGAGAGAGGGCTCAGGATGAACTTCCTCAGAGTGCTGCTGGTCGTACGATTATGACCACTGAGCCAAAGTTCGTTCCAAATGAAGCAATTGAAATTACTTTAGGTGATAATATCCGTTTCAAAACTAGACTAGTTGATTGCGTTGGTTATTTAGTAAACAATGCAATTCGGATATTTAGAAGATGATGTTCCAAGAATGGTAAAAACTCCTTGGTCAGATGAAGAAATTCCTTTTGAAACAGCTGCAGAAGTCGGAACTAGAAAAGTCATTTCTGAACATTCTACTATAGGAGTCCTTGTTACAACTGATGGAAGTATAACAGATATTCCTAGAGAGGATTACATATCTGCAGAAGAGAGAGTTGTTTCTGAACTCAAAGAACTTCATAAACCTTTTGTAATTGTACTTAATAGTGAAGATCCAAATGATGAATACACTAGAAAACTAGCTGAAAAATTAGAAGAAAAATACCAAGTATCAGTACTTCCAATCGATTGTTCAAATTTATCTCTTGAAGATGTAAATAACATGTTCAGCAAACTTTTATATGAATTTCCTATAGAGCAGATGAATATCAATTTGCCAAAGTGGATTGATACTCTTGATGATGAGCATTGGTTAAAGCAAGAGCTTTATTCCGAAATTAAAACTGCTTTTAGCAACATTTCCGTTTTGAAAGAAGTAGATGACAGTCTTTCTTCCATCAGAAGTACAGATGTAATTGAAAATACAGCTTTAAGTGAAATCAACCTAGGCAATGGTAATGTAAATATAAATATTTCTCTCAAGGATAATTTATTCTATCAGATTTTAACTGAAATGACAGGAGTAAATGTTTCAAACGAAGGTGATCTATTCTCGACTATGACTTCTCTTGCAGCCACGAAAAAAGAGTATGATAAAATTGCCTATGCTTTAGAGGAAGTCAAAGCTAAAGGTTATGGAATAGTAACTCCTTCTATGGATGAGCTTATATTAGACGAACCTGAAATGGTTAAGCAAGGTTCAAGATTTGGCGTCAAGCTTAAAGCAAAAGCTCCAAGCATACACATGATTCGTGCAGATATAACAACTGAAGTTTCTCCAATAGTTGGTTCTGAAAAACAGTCTGAAGAATTAGTTACTTATTTATTATCTGAATTTGAAAATGATCCTAAAAAAATATGGGAATCCAATATATTTGGTAAAAGTTTGCATGAACTTGTTAATGAAGGTTTGCAGAATAAATTATATAGAATGCCTGAAGATGCACAAATGAAACTTCAAGAAACTTTAGAGCGTATTGTAAATGAAGGAAGTGGTGGATTAATTTGCATTATTCTCTAGATTTTATGGACTGCGACATAGCGGTCCTTTTTAATATATATAAGAGTATCAAAATTACAAATATGATGTGTACTGGATTAATCTCTGGAAAATCATATCCAGTTCTCGGCAATTTATTCATGGTTTTATCTTCTTCGCTAGGTACTGTATTTGTAGTATTTTGATTATTATCATCCTTTTCGATAGTTCCAGCATTTTGCTTATCTTCTGTATCTGATTCATTTTCAACATCATCATTTTTCAAGTTATCGTCATTTTCTACTTTACTATTTTCATCATTCTTTTCTATTTCTTCTTGATGATTTTTTTCATCCGTTTGTTCATTTTTTTCTTTGTTTTTATTCTCCTCTCTTTGTGGTATCTTGATTGCTCCTCCTACATTGTCTTGTTCTTCTTCTTTGAAATTTCCTCCTAAGTCATCATTCTTACTTTGTTCTTGATCTTCTGTTCTTTCGTTTGTATCTTGAACCATATCATCATCTGGCTGTTCTTTTATTTCTTCTTGATTTAAAACATCTATAGTAGTTACTTGATTATGGAATATAGAAAATTTCATATCATCTGCGACTTTATACCCGCTTGGCACAATAATTTGCCTTAATGTATAATTTTCGCCTATGTTTATTTCTTCTATATCAATTTTTCCTTCTTGATCAGTTTGATATATTCCAATAGAGTCAGAATTGTTATCATATATTTCAAATATTGAACCATCTAAATTATTATTTATATGTAGACTTCCCTTTTTGTATTTCAAACCTATCATATATTCACAATATTCATCATAATCTAAATTTTTATTATATATAGATTGCTCTATAGTATAATTTTCTGGGATTTCTAACACTTCCATTTTCACATTCCCTTTTCCCAAGCTTGTTACAAATGCCATACCATATTCATTCGTTGTGTAAGTATCATTAACTAAATTATTTTCATCTTGAACTTTAATTTTCACATTTCCTATATATTTGTATGTTTTTTCTTGATCCATTGTTTTTATATTTATAGATGATCTCTTATTGAATAGCATTGTTTTGAGTGATCGACTTTTTGGAGCATTTGTCAAAATTATATATTCGTTATTTCCATCTGTAGCAGAGAATGCTATATCTGTTTGGAATTCTAATTTCAAGTTAAAATATCCATTAAATGCCACTTCTCTATACTCTTTTGGCAATGCTATTCTAAATATATTTGTATCTTCTTTCATATTAAATCTTTCTTTTATATCCCCTTGATTATTTGTTGAAAACGCATCACATACAAAATCTTGATAATCTGATATGCTATAATCATTAACTGTACAATTCTCTGTCTTTATTTCATATTTCTGGGAACAATAGTCTTGATTAAACTCATCTTGTTCTAATCTTCCGACTTGCATTATTGATAAATTTTCATCAAAATAATTTTCTCGTGATATTCCTAGGAGATTTTCTACTGCCTTTATTATTTTTTCTGCTCGTAATCTTGATTGCTCATCTTGATTTTCTTTTACTCTATAATATAGGCTAACATTTTCCTGACTTATATTATTTTTTACGCAGTCTAATGCTATTTTTGTAGCTATATACGCATCATTTTTGTTATCTACATCTATTTCTTGAATGCTTTTTTTATGATATCCATTTGCAAGTATAGTTATTATTGCGTCATCTTGTATTTGTTCTGATATTGTTATGCTGTTTGATGTATCTGCATTATTTCCTAGTTTATATATAATTTCATTACTGTCATTATACTTACTTATTTTCAAATCTTCCCAAACACCATCTTGATTTGTTTCTATTGCATTTTCTAATTCTTCTTTCGTTTTTATTTCTACTTTATCTGATATAGTCATTGCATAAGTTTTTTGTATGCTAAATAAAGCTAATACAAAAACTAGTATAATAAATATTTTTTTCGTCATAATTTTTCCTTTCTCAATTAACTTTAATATATTTTCTTTGGGTATTTTATTATTTAATCTTTGGTTGTTTTTTGCATATCCTCCTTTCTCTCATACGTATAATAAATTTATAAAAATATATGAGCTTATTTAATTTTAATTTAATTTTGGTAAAATTTTAGACGACTTTTTTCAAGTCTTTTTGATTTTTAAAATTTTTTGAAAAAAAATTTTTTTGAATAATATGGATATATATTAACATATTATTTTTACAAAATCAAGTAAAATTGTTAATTTTTGTAAAATTTTATATGTTATTAAACTAATTTTGTTTGAATTTTTGTGAAAATAAATAAACGGAGATACTTTCACATCATAAAAAAGAGGCCTAATGGAAAGCCCCTTTTTACTATTGTTAGAATGTTTTATAGGTTTTTTTATTTACATTTTTCAATAAATTTTTGAAATAAGTTGTTAGTGAATTCATCCTCAAGCATCAATTCTGGATGCCATTTTATTCCTATTACAAATTTTTTATTATTTAACTCAAAACTTTCTACCAAACCATCATAAGAAGTTGATGATATTGTTGCATAACCTTCTACATTTTCTTGAGGAGCTATCATACTATGAATGCTATTTACAGAGTATTCTTCTTGATTGATTAAATCATATAATTTAGTTCCTGTAGAAACATATATTTTATGTCTATAATTTTTGTCATATATATCATGACTTTTAGTTTTATCTTCAACTACATCTGTGCCTAATGCCCTCAAGATATTATTAAACCCTGCACAAATTCCAATAAGCGGTTTATCTAATTCTATAATTCTTTTTGCCATTTCTATTTCGTAACTTGAACTATATAGTCCGCCTTGTAATATAAAGCCATCACATAAGTCTATTTGTCTATACAATTCCTTCTTTTCTTGATCACTTAAAATTGTATCGTCTCTAATATCATTATCGTTAAATTTTAAAGTCTCTGCTGTTGGTAACAGCATTATAGCTATACCGCCATTTTTTACAATTAAATATCTTATTTCATCAACCTCATCAATTCTATGCCAAATATCCTCTCCATGTTGTGGCTGAACTTTTCCTATTATTCCAATAATTGGTTTACTCATTTCATCACCTCTACAAAATTCTAATTATATTAATGATTATAGACAAGGGGACGGAGCTTTTGTCTTTGTTAATTTTAAATATATTTACCCCCATATTTTATTTATATCACATAATTTTTTAATAGTCTAGACTTGATTTTTAGACAAAAGCTCCGTCCCTCTGTCTTGCCTCTGGCTTATTCTCCTAACTTTTTAAATAAATCATTATATACTTTATCTACATCTATATAGTTTATCATTGTTATTTTGCGATTATCATTAGTTAATTCATAAGATGTATCATCTTTAATATTCGGGCAACTCATTTCTTGACTTGTAAACCATTTTTTATTTATCATATATGCAACTACAGATATATCCCAGATAACCCTTCTTTCTTGTACTCCATGATAGCCATCATTATAAAATCTATCTATTAAATAATTGCATAATTCACTTTTATCTTTCAAATAATGATTTAGCTCATAAATTGATGCTCTCAAATTAGAGGCAACATTTTTGCAAGGAATTACTGTTAGTTTTACTTTTGATTCAAATACAACTCTTACTGCTGCTATATCTTGTTTAAAATTAAACTCAAAATTATTATCCTGTAATAAACTATGTCCTCCAAGCCATATTACTTCTATTTTTTCTATAATTTTAGGCTCTTTCTTTATTGCCAAACCGATATTTGTAATAGCTCCTATTGCCATAATATATGTTTTATCATTTTTTAAAGCAACTTCTATTATTTTATTTACTGCATCATTTTCTTCATTATAGCCATTTACAATATAATCATTTGACCCTTTGAAAACTTTGTTAGCTGTATCAAAATTTAACCATTTGCATATTTTCAATATTTCATTGTAACTTTTTTCTTGTCCTTCTTTTACATTTTCATTATATTTTTTATGAGAATATGGTGCTACAGTTATTGCCTCGATATTAAATATATCTTGACTTTTAAGTAGATAGCTAAGAGCAAATTGATCATCACATTCGTTGTATGTATCTGTATCTAAAATCACATTTACTTTTTTATTTTTGAAAGAAGTAATAAATTCATAAATTTCTTTCCAATTATGCACTCTTTTTAAACCGTTTTCTTTTCTATTATAAGGTGTATCCATAAGTAATGCAGTAATTCCTCTATTATCGACTTCTAATAAAATTCTAGTAGAATCATCTATCATGATATCAATATCATTTTCTAGACATATTTTTGCTTTTTCTAAAGAATTATAAGCATTTGATAGTATAAGTTTATCATATACTATGTTATATTTATTTAACCAATCAAAAGTCATTTTATAAGGATCAGAATATTCTCCATTATCTCTACCACTTATAATATATATTTCATTTTCTTCTTCTTTTAATTTTCTTATATATTCTGGTGCATTTTCTAAAACATCAAGACTTTCAGCAATTCTTTCAATGTTATTGTAATAAAATTCATCTAATTCTTCTTTGCTCCAATCAAACATTCCTCTTGTTATATATACATCATTATTTATAATTCCAGTATTTCTTAATTCTTTATCATGATTTAAAAATTCGTTTAATAAAACTTCATTAAAATTAGAAATCACATTGTCTATATCTATACCTATTTTCATATCATTTCCCACTTTCAATTGTTTTCATTGATATATTATCATAAAGTATAATAATTATCAAATAAATAAAACTATTTAAGAAATTTCTTGATTATAAAATAAAATCTCTACTGCATTACTTTTATAAAAAATAGTATAAAAAAAGAAGCCTCTCAAGAGTCTTCTTTTTTATACTTTGGTGCCAACGACGTAGATATTTACAACTCGCGTGGCTCTCTTGGGCGACTGATACAAATATCAATCAATTTATTAAAGTATATCATATTTTTCATAAATTGCAACAAAATTATAATAAAATTTATAAAAAAAAGAAACCTCTTGCGAGGAAAAGAAAGTTTTTCTTTTTT
>CANQMI010000002.1 GCA_947624905.1 uncultured Clostridia bacterium | reverse complement strand
TTTTAAATACATTAAAATCTTGTAATTTTTTATAAACTGGATATTTAAGCAAATATTGTGCATCAAAAATTCGTCTTTCTCCATTTGAGAAAGTAACTAACATGCACAACTCTGATATTATTTTCAAATTAACTATTTTTAAATTTTTATTATCAAAATCTTCTGCATAAGCTATATCATTAACTATATACATTATACTTACTCCTATTCCAATGGTTTTATATTGTCAAAAGGTATACCTTGTACTGCATTATTCCAAGCATTATATAATTCATCTTCATGTAATATCATCCATGCTTGTAATAATTTCAATTTTTTTATTGGTAATGAACCACTTATCAATTCTCCATCAATTCCAACTGAAGCTTCATACTCTCCATAATATACGTGAACATGTGGCTTATGATGTTTATCATCATCAATGAAAATTAATTTTATAATCATACCTTGAAATCTACTTAATTCTGGCATACTATTCTCCCCTTCTTATATTATTATAACACACATTCTTAATTTTGTAACATATTTTCAATATTTTTTCTATTTTTCTTGCTTACCATGTGTCATACCCCTTAAACTTGACACAGTGTAATTTAAAGTTTTGATTTATTTTTATATATTTTTTATATCGTAAAAATATCCGCTTCAATTTTCTCAAAAAATGCCTCAAACGGATACTTTTTAACTATCCGTTCAAGCTTTATTTATATCCGATTAAGCGTATTGTTTGACATAAATCCTTAAAAATGGTATAATATAAGTATATTAAAGCATAAGTTCATCTATATTTTAAAATACTCACCGCTAGTAAGGGGAAACTCCATCGTTTTTTCTATTTTTCAGTTTATAAGAATAAATATCTTTATTAAGATATTTTACCTTATGTAAGAATTTTGGATTAAACACAAGTATGGCTTATAAATTTTACCCGGAAGGTTTGTATTTTTATCTTATAGAATAATTTATGCTGTTGGAATTGAAATGGAGTTTATAATTAAACTCCATTTATTTTTTATCAATACTATTAAATAATATTCCATTTAACAATGTGTCAACTTTTTTGTTATGTTCTTCTTGAATACCTATATTGAAATTATTTATTCCAAAATTATAGTCATATTGATACTCATTTTCATTATTATTTAATTCAAATTTTTTATAGTTTTCCATATCTTTCTCCTATTCTATTGGTAAATCATTTTCTTCAAATTCTACTATTATATCTTTGTTTTGTTTATATAAATTTTCAATATATTTTTCTTTGTTTGGTACATTAGATCCACTTAGCGAAATAATTTTTAAATTTTTCATTTTTGTTATATCAATATCATATGGTATTTCTATATGATTTAAATATAATATTTCTAAATTTTCCAATATAGAAATACTAGGCATACTAATTGCACTACAGTGAGCTATTTTTAGATATTTTAAACTTTTAAAACTATTAAGTTTATTAATATCTATTATTCCAGAGTGAATTATTTGCAATTCTTCTAATCTAGTATTATCGTTTAATATACTAATATTAAAACTTTGGCAATTATATATAATTACTGATTTTAATTTTTTTGATAATACTTTTTTATTCTTAAATATACACATTGCAAATTCTATTGTTTCTAAATATTCTAGCTTATTTATTGTTTCTATAACTTCATCTGTAATTTCAAAAAATTTCAAAGATAAATTTTTTAAATTTTTAAGTTTTGAGATCTCCGTTAAGTCTATATTTAATCTGTTTTGCATCAGATTTACATCTTGAATTGATATATCTTCCATTTCTTCAATATTATCACATGCGCTTGTACACATTTTTAATTTTATAATTCTTGATAAATTTTTGTCTATTATTTTTTCACTCAAAGCAATATCCACTCCTTCCTGCTGGCATAATTAGTTCGAATGCTAATCCATTAATTTTACTATAATCAAATTGATCTTTACACTTATGATATGTTCTTGCCCTATTAGGAAATTTTTTATGAGTTTTATCAAAATCTTCATTATTTAATAACATGCATTCATATTTTCCAGAATTTTGTAAGGTTGTTGCATCCCAAGTTGGATCAGCATTATACCATTTACCATCTATCTTAACTTGATTCCATGCATGAGCTTGATTATCCCCATATCCAACAACACATAATGATTTCATTCCAACATATTTTAGTGCTTCATGAAGTATTAAAGCATATCCTGCACAGACTGACTTTCCATTCACTAAACCTCCATATAATCCACTAGCAGCTTTATACAATTTATGCACCTTTGCCTCAAGACTAGTTAATTCATAATCAAACTGTGCATCAAAAGTCTTTAATTTTAATCTTTTATCATTCATTACTTTTAATTTATCGTTTTCTCTTATATACTGATGATCATAAGTAATTATTCCTGTTATTCTTGAATATATTGTATAAAATTTGTCTGCTTCTTCCATATCTTGTGGTATATCTGCTGTTAATTCTTCTATTTTTGCAATAATAGCTGAAATTTCGCCAAATGAATACCTTGTATCTCTAGAATAGTCCTCTCCATTTATCACAAATTTCATATGTGTATAATTGTTGACATGCCTTTGAAGACTTATTAAAAAATCTAAATTTAAATTTTTAATACTATTTAGTCTAAATGGTCGCATATCAGGTGGAATTGTTATATCAAAATCAATTTGTGTAAGTATTCTTAGTAAACCTTCATCATTTCCTTTAAATTGCTTTGCTATAAAATTAAATGTCTTTCTTTTAGTTTCATCATCGCCTAATCCATTTAATGCCTGTGCTATTCCTTGCGTTGATCTTATCTTTCCTATAAATTTATATTTTTCATTGCCTGGAATACTATCTAATAATTGTATTTGTAGACTAGAATTTTGTATTTTAGAAAAGTATTGTAATTTTTCCTGAGCAGAACTTGTTTGATTAAAAGCTTCTACTAATTCTTCATCTGATACTCTTTCTATTTGTTTCTTCTCTTTCCTCATAATGACCTCTTACTATTCATATTTTATTTTCAATTATCATTATATCATAATGATAAAATTTTGCAAATGTATGATTTATTGGTAGTCGATTATTTTTCTAAAATACCAAATACAAGGCCATATTTTACTTTATATAGATAAGAAGCATTATTCCAAAATGAACGAAGGCCAAGGCTCCTCAAGCCAACGCCATTTATTGCAAGGATAATATATAGAAAGTGGGCCGTAAACCTTTTGATATTTATCTTTTAATTCTTTTAATGTTTTACAATAGCTATTATGCAAGCATAATGCTTTTTCATCATCTGGATGAGTATTTAGATATTCTGCAAGTTCTATTATTGCAAAATTATATCCTTTTATTTGTTCCATTAATTCTTGGCGAGTTGGATCATTTCCATCGCAAGAATTCATCATTCTACTTTCTATCTCTTGAACTATATCATTTGATATTTCATAATTTTCTACTTCTTGTCTCATTTGTTGCAGCCCTCCTTTATACTGTTAGTATCCATTATATATTGTATTTCAGCCATAGATTGGCCTGGATGGTATTCACTAACTAGTTCTGGAAATATTGTTCCCTTTTTTAATCCACAGCAAGGTAAATATGTTTCATTCATTGTTTGGAATGGAACATAGCTTTGACCAAACATAGGGTTTGAAGGAAATACGCTTTCTTCTTCATCGAATCCGCAACTGCAATTATTGTTATAACTATCATTGTCATTTTCTACATGGTCGCATAATGTCTCATATTCATTTTTATCGTCATTATTGCAAGTATTGTATAAACAACAACATCTTCTTCTACATCTACGATTATACATCAAAATTCCTCCTTATTATTGATATAGTATATTTTATTCTTTGTTGCCGAAAAATGTTACTTTATGGCAAATTTCTTCGAAATTCCTATTAGATAAAAAAATAGTCTTGAAAGTAAAACTTTCAAGACTACTAAATTTAATTTTATTTTAATCTTTTTTTTCTTCTACATCTATAACTTGTTTTCCATTATAATATCCACAATTTGTGCAAGCTCTATGTGGCATTACTGGTTCATGACAATGTGGGCAAGTCATAATATTTGGTTTTTCTACTTTCCATGTAGATCTTCTTAGTCCTGTTCTTGCTTTTGACCATCTTCTTTTTGGTTGTGCCATTTCAAGTACCTCCTTTTCTGGTTACGACTATCTATATGTTTTATCAAGATTTCAATCATACTGTACTATTATACTTGAATTTTATTGATTTGTCAACATTTATTTAAAATATTTCTCCTAGATCTCTACAATACCGCCTATTGTCTTGCTTCCCTTTCTAGTTGGAAGTATATATGAACCACCTGCAATTACTACTCTATCCCCTTTTTCTAACATCTTGTCTTCTTCTAATTTTTTTAATCCTACTTCTATCAAATCATCTATAGTTTTTTGTTTTGGCAATAATATTGGAAATACATTCCAAACTAATGATAATTGATGATATGTTTTCTCATTTGAAGTAACAGCAAACACTGGACATTTTATTCCAAGTCCTGATAGATATCTTGCTGTATCTCCAGTTTCTGTATATGCTACAACTGCTTTAGCATTTATCTTTTTAGCCATTCTACAAACTGTATAATTTATATTGTATTCCAAATCGTCTGTTTCAACATGTTGATATTTTTTATTAAATCTATCCCAATAACTTATTTGATTTTCTATTGTTTCTGAAATGTCTACCATTGTGTTTACACATTCTACTGGATATTCACCATTAGCGCATTCTCCTGAAAGCATTATTGCTCCAGTTCTGTCATATATAGCGTTTGCGACATCACTAACCTCTGCTCTTGTTGGTCTAGGTGAATGTGTCATTGATTCAAGCATTTGTGTTGCTGTTATAACTACTTTTCCAGCTCTATTGCAAAGCTTTATTATATGCTTTTGAGCTATTGGAACTTCTTGACAAGGAATCTCAACACCTAGGTCTCCTCTTCCTATCATTATTCCAGCAGAATTTTCAATTATTTCATCTAGGTTGTCTAATCCCTCTTGGTTCTCTATTTTGCATATAATTTTTATATCTTTTCCACCGTTTTCATCAAGTACTTTTCTTATTGCAAATATATCTTCTTTGTTTCTTACAAAAGACGCAGCAATATAGTCAAATCCAGCCTTTGCACCATCTATTAGATCTTGTATATCTTTTTCTTTTAATGCTGGTAAATTTAAATGTTTTTCTGGCACATTAACGCTTTTTCTGTTTCCTAAGTTTCCACCGTTGATTATTTCACATTTAATATCTTTTCCATTTATTTCTAATACCTTGAGTTCTATCAAACCATCATCTATTAGTATTCTTGTTCCTACATCAACATCTTGATATAAATCTTTGTATGATATTGAAACTCTAGTTTCATCACCTTCTATATCTTCGTTTACTAGAGTAATTATATTACCTTTTTCCAATTTTGCTGGTGCATTTGCAAGCATTCCTGTTCTAACTTCTGGCCCTTGTGTATCTAATAATAGAGCAACTGGTTTATTAACTTGTTTTCTTGCTTCGAAAAATTTTCTTACCTTTTCTGCTTGCTCTGGATAGCTACCATGTGAGAAATTTATTCTAACTACATCCATACCAGCTTCCATCAATTCAACTAATCTATCTTCACTTGCTGGTCCAATTGTACAAACTATTTTTGTTTTTCTTAAATATTTATCCATATTACAATTATTCCTCCTTTTCAATTCTTAAACAAGTATAACACACTTTATTGATTTTGTACACTTTTTTAAATTAAATTCAAAAAAAAAAACAATAATATTTATTGGATATAAATATTATTGTTCTTTTTTATTTATATTATTCTATTCCAAGTATGCAGAGATCAAGAATGTTCCCATATATACCTCTAGACAAGGTACTAATACAACTAATACGAAGAATATTAATACCATACCAACTATTGCATAAACTATTTGAGGTAATACTTTTATTGTCTTGTCTAATAGATTCTTGATATCTATTTCCATATATTCAAGTAATTTTTCTATCATTTCAGCCAAGTCAGTGTTCATACCTATTTTTAACATTTCGGTCATCATAGGAGATGTTAATCCTGATCTTTCAAATGGCTCTATCCATGATTGTCCTATTAATATATTGTTTATTGAAGACTCTATAACTGATAGCATAACGTAGTTTTTAGACACGTTCTTTGCAATTTCCAATGATTCCTGTATTCTCATACCACTTCTTAAATTCAAAAGCATGGCTTGCATTATTCTTGAAAAGTCAATCGCAAATATTAATTTTCCAAATACTGGCATCTTATATTTAAAGTAGTGGAAATTATATTTTCCCTTTGGTGTATTAATATAAAATATAATTCCAAAGACTATTCCTGCAATTGTAATCGTAGGCAGGTACCAATATTTCATTATTACTTTCAGTACATTTGAAAACCAAATACTTATTGCTGGCAATTCTGCATCTGAACCTATATTTGTGTATAAGTCCTGAATTGTAGGTATTGCTATTAGAGTTCCTGCTACTAACATTATTAATAAGAAAAAGAACTGAGCTAAGTTTGGTATCAAGATTGATCTTAATGTTCTATTTAAATAGTCAGAATCCTCTAAGTATTTTACTGCTTGTTCAAGTGATGTCGTCAAGTTTCCTGATAGCTCTCCAACCTTGATCATGTTTATATACAAATATGGAAATACATTTTCATAATATTCCATAGTTGTATACATATTTTCTCCCGCTTCTACACCTGCAAGTATATCTTCAAGTATAGATCTAAAAGAATAATTTTCTGTACTCTGGATGATTGTATTAAGTGCATGGATATTATTGAAGTTTGCTTTTTTGAGCAAGTAGAAATTTTGTGTAAATATTATGATATCCCTTGATGTGATTCTTTCTGTTTTAGTTATACTGTAGTATATCTTATCAAAATATGATGTTTTATTTCTTTCTCTATTTTGTATAAGACTGGTAGTATCTACATCTTTTAGCACTTCACTAATATCACTTGTATTCCTTCTTACAGTTCTTTTTGTTTTTGCCCTTTGCAATGACTTATCTACATTTATTGGTATCAAGTTATTTCTTTTTAGTTTTTTGATTACTAAATACTTTGAGCCTTCTTCTATAACATTCGTGACTATTGCACCATTTTCAGTCAATGCTCTATATCTGTATACTGGCATTTTTATACCTCCTTTTCAAGGAATTATTGTTTTTTAATCTTCATTTGCATGATTGTTCTATTTAATATTTCTATATTCTTTTCTTCTATTTGAGATTTTGCTTGTTCAAGAGATATTCTATCTTCTACGAATAGTTTTGCTAGTGAATTTATCAAGCTTATATTTCCTTTATCCAATCCACTTTGAATTGCATCTTCTACCTCTGAAACTCCTAATTTTTCCTTTCTTATAAGTCCGGCAACTATATTATCTACGACCATTACTTCTGGAACTAATGCTAGTTTTCCATCCAATGCTTTTAAAAGTCTTTGAGATAAAACAAGTTTTAATAGAGATGCGATTAGATATTTTATACTTGCTTGATCCCTTATATCATAGAAGTTTATCATTCTGTCCAAAGTTTCTGCACAAGATTTTGTGTGAAGAGTTCCTATTACTAAGTGTCCAGATTCTGCTGTTTCAATTGCTGCATCCATAGTTTCTCTATCTCTTATCTCTCCTATAACAACTATATCGCAGTCCTCTCTTAATGAGTTTTTAACACCGTCGCTAAATGTTAATGAGTCATTTCCAATACCTATCTCTTTTTGTACTATTACAGATTTTTTTGAGGTATGTCTGTACTCAACTGGGTTTTCCAATGTTAATATCTTTTTATTTTTTGTTTCATTTATTTCATTTATCAAGGCATTTAATGTTGTAGTTTTTCCTGAGTTTGTTTTTCCTGTAACTAATATCAAGCCTTGTGGTTGATTAATTATTGTCCTTACAATTTCTGGTATTCCTAATGATTCATAAGGTGGAAGTTCTCCTCTTATCAATCTCAATGTAAATAATGGTATATCATTTGAAAGCGATATATTAACCCTCAATCTGATATCCTCATATTCATAAGACATATCAAGTTTTCTTGTTTCATTAAATATTTTGTCTTTATCTATATTTCCTCTTATAAAATAATCATATATTTCTGTCATATCATCTTCAGCAAGAACATCTTCTGATTCTATTTCTACCAATTCTCTTAGTATTCTTAGCATTGGTTTCAATCCGCATATCAAGTGTACATCTGATGCCCCTTTCTTGATTGCTTCATCCAAAATTTTATTCATATGAACCATTTTCATTTCCTCCAAATTTCTAATAAATACGTAATTTTCTATTTAACTCGTCTAAGTTCGTAATACCGCTCAATACTTTATTAATTCCATCTACTATTAATGGCTTATAACTTCCTTGTAATGCTTGCTCTTTAATTTTTAATGTTGATTCTCCTTGTGATATTAATTCTCTTATTTTATCATCTAAAATCAAAACTTCGAATACACCTATTCTGCCATAATATCCAACTCCATTGCATTTATTACATCCAACTGCATCAAATGTTTTCTTTCCTGCCAAATCAAATTTTACTCCGTATTTTTCTCCTATTGAATTAATAAATGCTTTTTCCTCATCAGTAAAATCTCTTTCTTTTGCACAATCTGGGCATAATCTTCTTACTAATCTCTGTGATATTGTAGTTGCAATTGTACTTGATATATCATAGTTAGATACATCCATTTTACGAAGTCTTGTTATTACCTCTATTGCATCAATTGTGTGTATTGTTGATAATACATAGTGTCCTGTTTGACCTGCTTGCATAGCTATCTCTGCTGTTTCTTTATCTCTTATTTCTCCAACAAGTATAACATCAGGGTCTTGTCTTAATACTGTTCTTAAAGAATCAATAAATGTAGATTTTGCATCTATTTCTATTTGGTTAAGTCCTGGAATTCTTATTTCAACTGGGTCCTCTATTGTTGTAATATTTATTTCTGGTCTATTTAAAGCTTGTACTACACTATATAATGTAGTTGTTTTTCCTTCTCCAGTAGGTGCTGCGATTATAGTTATACTATTTCTTTTATCAAAACTATCTTTTACTAATTTTTCATCTTTTGGGAAACCTAATTCAAATATTTCTTGTACATCAGCATTTTTCTTGAGTAATCTCAAAACGAATTTTTCACCATATACGTTTTTCTGTGATGACACACGAATATTGTAGTTTGGATATATTATAATTCTTCCATCCTGTGATTCCTGTTTTTCTTGATGCATATTTGATATTGCCTTTAATCTTCCTACTATTTGAGCTTGCTTATCTTTTGCAATGTCTGCGATATCAAATAATTGTCCATCTATTCTATAACGTATTCTTACTTTGTCTTCCATTGGTTCAAAGTGTATATCACTCGCTCTTCTATCCATTCCTGTCTTGATAATACTATCAATCATAGAAGTTATATCTGTTCCCTGATTTATATTATCCATGACTTTTCCAGAGAAATTATTTAATACGTCTTCTATATTAGTTTTAAAACTAATATATTTATCCATAATTAATCCTCTGTTTAGAAGTAATAGTCTAAGAGTATCTATAGCTCTTCCATTTGCAGTATCTGCAAAACAAACTTTAGCTCTTCCTTCTTCTATATCAAATAATACTGCATTATTTTTTCTTAAAACATCCAATGACACATAATCTTCCATTTGGACTTTTACATCTTGTGCGGTTATCATCATTGTTTTTTCTCCAAAAATTTCGCCTATTGCATTTAATAATTGATAATCATTGCACAATTTCAAAGTATGAATAATATCACCTAGTTTTTCTTTAGGATGTGCCTTCTGATAATCCAATGCTGTCTGAATTTGATCTTCTGTCAAAATTCCTCTTTTTACTAATTCTATTCCTATTGGTTGTCTTCTTCTTGTGTCCATTATTTTCCCTCCTTTGTTTTCATTGCCCATATGTCTTGATTCTCTATTATTATTTGTTATTTTATATTATTCTATTATATAATTAACTGTTTTTGAATACTCACCTATTTTTAAATAAATCTGCATACTATTGTCGCTAGTTTCAACATTAATGTCCGTGATATTATCACATATCTTTACTTTATTTCTATATAATACTTCATTTTTTACTGAATAAGTTATGTTTTCAAGCGTTTTTCCATTACATAATACAAAAGAGTCAGAATCAGCATCTGAGATTATTGTTCCTTTGCCTTTTATATCACTCAAGATAAACATATTAATCTTGGCCATACTAACTTCGGCTTGTGAGTCGCTATCAATCTGGCCTAAATTGTAGTACAAAGACGACGTAACGTTTATTACGATAACTAATGCAAATGTCAATAAAACTATATACATAATTAAAGAAATTAATGTTATGCCTTTTTCTTTTTCCATTATATCTCCTCTTCAACTTTTATTCTTTGTAATTCAAAACTTTCTGAATTTTTTCTTGAAACTGGATAATCTACTTTTAATGTAATTATTTTTATCTTATCGCAGTTTTTATAATTTTCAATTTTTACACTCATAGTATAAGTTTTTAAATTTACTGTAACAGTTCCATCTGTATCACTTATACCTTTTTCTTCGATTTCTGATTGTGGAAATATATCAAATAATGAATATGTTGGTGTAATTTCTTGGAAGTCTTTTTGGCCTATACTTTCAAATAAATCTACTGAATAGTTCAATGCTGTTGCTGTTCTTCTTGATTCTTGAACATTTAAATATACATTATAAAATATTGAATTCAAGATTGTGGCTAATAAAACTGCAATCAGCATTGCTATACCAGAATCTGCAATTGTAAATCCTTTATTACTTTTTAAATTTATAGTCATTTTATCACCCAATTACATAAGAAATTGTATGCTATTATTACAATAATATTTGATACACATAAATAAAATCCGATTGGCACAGGTTTTTGTTTTTTGTTCAAATTTGCAATTAGAATGCCAATTAAAGCAAAAATAGCTGTTATATAAAATAATGCTGAAGTTGAAAATATCATCATATACATACTCAAAAGTAGTATCTGTATTGTATAATTTTCGTAAGATTTCTTTTTCATAATAACTATATTAACAACTAGCAATACAATTATTGATATTAAATATATAATATATGTATATATAGATTGCACATTTGCATTTTCTAGACATACATATATCATATAGATACAAGATAAAACCATGCCAAATATAAGTACAGATTTTTGTATCTGCATTTTTTCTTGATCAATTCCTGCTATGATAAATAAACTTACAAAATATAAGATAAATAATGTGAAATATATTATAGTTCTAATATCAACTGTCAAAAAATTCATTCTAAGTGAAAGTGCACACAATACAAATGTAAGACCTGAAAGAACTTCTAAGAGTAAATATCTTATTCTAATCTTTTCCCCACAATGTGAACATTTACCTCTTAGGGCTATATAACTTACAATTGGAATCAAATCCTTGAATTGTAGTTTTGCTTTGCAATTTGGGCAAAATGAATGTTTATATACGATATTTTCACCTAATGGAATTCTATATACTGCTAATGTACAAAAGCTTCCAAATAATGCTCCTATTATAAATATTATCATGTATATAAAGATTTCCATTCAAGTTTCACCTCTTATTCTTCCTTGTTTTTTAAAGTTGTAGGCATATACATATTACTAATGTATATGCCTACGGTTGTAACTTTGATCAATTTCACAACAAAGTTTATTTCACAAAATTATCTTCTTTTTGACTATGAACCTGGATTTAATGTTTTTTGCCATGAATCTAATTCAGATTCAAGAAGTGTAACGTTTGAAACTAATTCAGAAAGTAATGTGCTTTCTGCTTGTCCAGCTTTAAGATAATTGTCAGCAGCTGTTTTTGCTAATCCAAATAAGTCATTTTTCATAACTGTTGTTATTGAAACTGCAGCTAAGATAATTAAAATGATTATTGTAATTACTAGTGCTACTAATGTAATACCACTTTCTCTTTTGAACATAAAAAACTCCTCCTTAAAAAATTTTTTTATATTTATTTAAATAAATATAACTAATGTTATTTTGTACCTGTACTATTGTAGAAGGTACTTCCGCCTTGTGTATTTGTGCTTGGATTTACTGAAGTATTAGTATTAGTTATACCATTTGTATCATTTGTATCTGGTACTATATTTTCATAAGTTGAAAATGGATTTGATTTTCCTTTTTGATAATCTTTTGTTTTTTCATAGTTCTTGAGATCCTGTGATGTGATTTGATAAGTGAAAGGTTCTCCGCTTCCATCTTCTCCACCATTACCACTTTCTTCGTCAAGTTCTTTTTTTATTTCTTCTGAAGTGGTATAAGATGCCACACTTGGAACTATTTTATTCATTGGTATATAGTCATAAAATAAAACTCCCAATGCTAATACTACTGCAACTAATAATAAAAGTACTATAATGATTTCTTTTATTATCGATTTTATCATCAGTATTTCCTCCTTACTTGCTTTGCATAAACTATTATTGAGTTACTTGATTTTGATTTTGGTTTTGAGCTTGAGCTTGAGTTTGAGTTTGAGTTTGGTCTTGTCCTGTATAAGATGATGTATCTGTACTAGGTTGAACTGTTGAAATAGATTTCTTCTCAAGTAACACATTCTTTATTGAAAAAGTTGCTTGCAATATATTTGTTTCTGAATAAGGTTTTAACAAGAAATCTTGTATTTTAAATCCTAAATTCGAATCATTTTCTATTGCATAAATAAATTCTGAAATTGGAATATATTCTCCATTTACTGTGAATTTTATATCATATAAATCATATTTTTGTTCTGGGCTTGTGCTTCCGTCAGTAACTTTAGATACTGTTACCTTTAACTCTAAGTTATTTTTTGTTGCATAAAGACCTATTTTAGTCCATAAATAATCAAGTTTATACCCTTCAGTTCTATTTGCAGCTTTTATTTCTTCTTCTGTGCTAAATATCAATTTATCTTGATAGTTTTGTTTTTGTTGCTTTAACTCAGTTATACTTCTTTGTAGATTAGTTTTAGCAAGTTCATAGTCATTTTCTATAAGATAACTTAATGTTGCAAGTTCTTGATCAAGATTGTTGTTGTTATCCATGATACTCTTTACTGAGAAAATTTCCCAGTTTCCTATTTTTAATCCTTGAACGAGCATAAATCCTAATGCTGATAGAAGAATTACAATTAAAACTATTATTAATATTTTTCTCATGGCAATTCTCCTTCTATTTTAACTTCAACTACTCCATTTATATTTTGTGAAGTATCGTTTACTACATTTTTAAGTATTACATCATTTTCAAGTTTTTCAATAAATAAACTTATTTGTTCAATTCTGTTTGATCTTGCTATGATTGTTATTTTATTTTTTAAATCTCCTGTTTCTGTAGTTGTTTCCTCATTGCTTATTTCAGTTATTTGTACATTAACAGGTATTGTATACATTATTTTGTTTAACAATGTAGGTATTGCATATTTTAATCTCTTATTTTCTGAATCTGCTTTACTTTGTTCTTCAAGATTTTGTATTAATCTCTGATATTCAACTGTTTTTGTTTTTGCCATTGTAGTATCATTATTTATCAATGACAATTGGGTTTGTAAGTCCATTACTGATGCAACTACTTCTTCTCTCTTATCTTCTATTTGAGATGTTATAATCATAGAAAATGCAACATACATCAGTATGATTAATAGTATCGCAATGGCTCCTCTTATAAGATTTTTTTCAACTAATGTTAGTGCATCTTTAAAGTCAAATTTGAAATTTAATTTTTCTAGCATTTCGCTAGTTTTTCCTGGTTTTCCACTGCCTACTTCTATAGTTAACCAACTTGGTAATTTATCTGTTAAAGTATTTTTTCTAAAGTTTATACCTCTTATTCCTTCGCCAAGTCCTTGTAATGCTATTGCAATTGCAGAGTTTACTTCTATATAATCTTTTATATTTATATCTGTTCCTACTGCATGTATAAAGTATGGTCTTAATATTTCACATTTTATATCTTCTAAATATTCTTGGAAGTATATGTCTATATTATTTATAACTGCAGCTGTTCCTGTTATATAAACTTTATCTATTTTGTTTAAACTGTCAAATAATATTTTTCTTACTTTTCCAACTATATTGTAAAGTGTAGGCATAATATCGTCTAAATACGCATTTTCTTCATATTGGAGTTCTTTTCCTTCACTTGTATATATTGTAGAGTTTTTGCATATTTCATAAGCTTTTGCATAAGAATTCTCTTTAGAATTTATCTTATTTAATATTGCTTCTACTCCTTCTTCTATTTTATCAATGTTGTATATTTTTTGATCTATGATAGTTGTTACTGTTGTTGAATCTTCTATATTGACTATTGCAATATTTTCTGCTTTACCGATATTTTTTACTTCAAGTAAATTTGATAAATCAAATGCAAGAGGTGTTACAGTTGTTAATTTATATTTACCTAATATATTTATTCTTCTTTCAAGTTCTCCCTTATTAGTTGATATATGAATTGCTTTTATCTTTTCTTTATCATTCAAGTCATCTACTAATACGTATCTTGTTTCAAATACATCTACATTTTGTTCATTTTCATAACATATAGATTCAAATTCAGTTTTTACATAACTTTGAATATCTTTTTTATTTAATAGATTAAATATATAAAAATAATTATAATTTTCATTTGTGCTATTAATACTAATCGGAGTTTTATAGCTATATGTTTCAGCTATAACTTGATCTATTGCTTCTTCTAGCTTATCGTAAAACTTTATACCAAATGAATCAATTTTTATTATATCATTATCTTTTGATACTTTTGCATATTTAATTATATTATCTTCTATATATAATCCTAAGCAACTAGCCATTTTATTCTCCTTTGTATTTTCTTATTATGTTTTGCATGTAGAATAATTTCATACTTGAAATTTTTTACTAATTTGCAAATTAAACCATAATATGATTATATTTTATATTTTTATTTTAAAAAGTCAATATATTTAACTGAAATGTAATTTAAATGTAATGCTTTTGTAACATTTGGTATAATAAAGTAAAATGAACTAATAAAATCTAAATAATCAGATTTTATCAGTTCATTTATTACTATTTTTTCCTACTTTTTGAAGTTTTTTTCTTGGTTTCTTTTCCTGGTTTATTCCAAGATATGAAATCACAATTATTGTTAGGATTATTTTCACATATATAAAATTTTCTTCCTTTTTTACTTTTCCTAACCTGAATTTTGCCACCACATTTTGGGCATACTTCCTTGATGGTTTCTACTATGGGTTTTGTATTTTTGCATTCAGGATATCCTGGGCAAGCTAAAAATTTTCCAAATCTTCCGTACTTTACTACCATCATTCTTCCACATTTTTCGCAAGGTACGTCAGATACTTCTTCTTGAAGTTCTACATGCTCTAATTTTTCTTGTGCTTTTTCTAATTCTTTTTCAAATCTATCATAGAAACTTCTTATTGCTTCTTTCCATTCTTCTTTTCCCTCTGCAATGTTATCAAAGTCTTTTTCTTTTTCAGCAGTAAAATCTACATTTATTATATCTTGAAAATTTCCTATTAAAATATCATTAACAACTTTTCCAAGTTCTGTTGGTACTAATTGTTTTTGCTCTTTTTCTATATATCTTCTTTCAATAATTGTAGTAATTATTGGAGAATAAGTACTTGGTCTTCCAATTCCTTTTTCCTCTAGGGCTTTTACTAAACTTGCTTCCGTATATCTTGGTGGTGGTTCTGTAAAACTTTGCTTTGCCTCCAATTTTTCTTTTTTTAGTTCTTGATTTTCATTTAAATCTGGTATTTGTTCACCATCATCTTCTTCTGTTTCAATATAGACAGCAATGAATCCTTTGAATTTTAATTTTTGTCCACTTGATTTAAAATTATATTCTCCTGCGTCGATTCCAACTGATACAGTATCATATACAGCATTTGCCATTTGACTTGCTATGAATCGATTATAGATTAATTTGTATAGTTTATACTGATCAGATGATAAATTATCTTTTATGTTTTCAGGAGTAAGCTCTACGTAAGATGGCCTTATTGCTTCATGCGCATCTTGTGAATCTGCATTAGACTTATAATATCTATTTTCGTAGTACTCCTTTCCATAAATTTTTTCTATGTGTTTTTTTGCAGCAGCTCTTGCAACTTCCGAAATTCTAACAGAGTCTGTTCTCATATATGTTATAAGTCCTGTTAGTCCTCTGTCTCCTATTTTAACACCTTCATACAATCCTTGTGCAACAGACATAGTTTTTTTGATTGTAAATCCAAGTTTTCTTGATGCCTCTTGTTGTAATGTGCTTGTTGTAAAAGGTGGTGCTGGGCTCTTCTTTTTTTCACTTCTTTTTACACTTTTTACTATATATTTTTCGTTTTCTATTTCTTTTAGAATTTCTTTTACCTGTTTTTCATTTTTTAATTCTATTTTCTTGTCATTTTTTCCAAAAAGTTTTGCCTCAAATATTGTCTTTGTGTTTTTATCAGATAGTTTTGCATAAATATTCCAATATTCTTCTGGAATAAATTTTTCAATCTCTTCTTCTCTTTCAACTATTAGTCTTACTGCTACAGATTGTACTCTTCCTGCTGATAATCCTTTTCTTACATTTTTCCAAAGTAATGGGCTTATTTTATAACCTACTATTCTATCAAGTACACGTCTTGCTTGCTGAGCATCTATTAAATTTTTATTCAAGGTTCTTGGTTTTTTTATTGCTTCCTTGACAGCATCCTTTGTAATTTCATTAAAAGTAATTCTTGATTCACTATTTTCATCTATTTCTAATATGTGTGCTAAATGCCATGCAATAGCTTCCCCCTCACGGTCAGGGTCGGTTGCAAGAAATACTGTTTTTGCTTTTGATGCTTCCTTTTTTAAATCTTTTATTAATTCGCCTTTTCCTCTTATATTTATATATTCTGGTTCAAAATCATTTTCTATATTTACACCTAATTTTGATTTTGGTAAATCCCTAATATGTCCCATAGATGCGACAACTTTAGTATTTCCTCCTAAGAACTTTTTAATTGTATTTGCCTTTGCAGGTGATTCTACTATTATTAATCTATCTGCCACTTCAAGAATACCTCCACTTCTTTTTTTGCTATTTTACATTATTTATTTTAATAAGTCAAATGATATTTGAAAATTTTTTATTAACTTTTCTTTTATTTACAAAAATCATAACAGAAAAAGCTAATATTCCAATTACAGAAGAAATTAATCCTAAAATTAATTTGCTGTTGGTGTATATTAATTGCACACTGTTAGTGTTTCTGTCAATTTTTATAAGCATCAAAGAATCTAGTACTTTCTGCACTTCTGCGGGTTTTCCATCTACAGTTATTTTCCAATTTTCATCATAAGGAATTGTAAGTAATAAATATTTTTCATCATCATTTAAATTTGCATTGCACTCATAGTGTGTGTCATTAGTTTTTATCAAGTTAACTTGCCTATTTTTTAATTTTTCGTATTGCGCTGAGAGTGTGTTTTCATTTTCATAGTAGACATATAATTTATTTGCAAATAATTCATCTCCATCTGCAACTATTTCTACTTTTATTTTTTCTCCGATTTTCCTTTTTCCTAAATTTAGCATTTCATTTTGTTTTGTCTCTATATTTATTTTTTCTTCTCCATTAATATATATGCCTGCTGACCCCTCTATATTTTTTAGGAAATAGATATATAAGTCATCATCATTTTCTACTTGAAATTCATATATTATTTTAGCATCTTGATCCTTATCTACTTTTTTATTGTTATCAAGATTTTCAGTCGTTCTTATAATTGGCCCACTGTGTTTGATATATACATCTTCATCTAGTCCTGTCATACTTTTCAATATTAAATTTTGCAAGTAGAATGTGTCTGTTGTATCAAGATTTACATCAAGTATTTCTGGATTTACAGCATATCCAATGGATAATGTGTAAGGATTCTTGTATACTGCTATATTTTCTTCCTGATATTCCTTATCATAACCTTTTATTATATTTTCTTTGTTAAATGACATTATATATTTTATACCTAATAGCATATCAACTGTTTTAGTTGTATTAGTTGAATAGCTTGAAGTTACATGGTATTGCTCTATTCCTAATTTTTCAAGTAGATTATATAGTTCTTTTGAATATGTTGAAGTTGAAAGATCTACTCCATAATATTCAAAAGTTATAGGATCATTTCTGCTTACTTTTGAATCTTTTTCTACTCTATATATGCTATTATCATAATTTTCAAGATTATTTATACTATTTTCATATTGCTTAGTGAAAAAATTATATCCACCCTGTAATATAAAGCATCCTTGATCTTCAAGTATTTTCATCGTTGTTGCTGCATTATTTGTAAGGTTAATTAAATTCAAAATAAATATGCTTGACATCATCAAGGGTAAACAATATTTATTTAATTTTTTGTTCTTGTTTATTTTGACTTTATTCATGGTTAAAATTAAAGCAAATATCAAAACTAAGATTACATCCATTTTTATTGAATTACTGTTTAAAAATTTATAATTGCATTGTGAAACACAGATTGCTATAATTTGATAAACTAATATTGAAAATATTACTGAGCTGATTCTTGTTCCTTGATTAAAATTATCAAATTCTCTTTTAGCTATTATAATCCACATAAACGAGAAAGCAAATGTATATCTAAATTTATACCATGCTGGAATATTTCCCATTGTCCAAACGAGGTTTGCTCCATTTATATAGAAACTTGAAATAAATATTGCAATTACCAATAATGATAATAGTTTTTCCTTGAAAGATATTTTTTTATTCAAAAAATATAGTAATACAAGAAAGTTTGCAAGTACTCCGCAAAATACTGGAGGCGCACCATAATTTTGTATTGTGTCTATATCAAAAGAATTAGTAAAGAATTTATTTATCAAATCTCCTATTTCGAAGTTTTTATTTAAATTAAATTTATCAAAAGTAAAACTAGCTCGTCCATCTTGAATACCAAAAAAAGCTGGAATTAATATTATTCCCGAAATTAGAGCTGCAATTATTGAGCATAATATAAACATTCCAATTTTTTTCCAGAATTTTTGATTAAATTTTATTCGCCTTATAAGCATTTTATATGCAAAATATATACATGAGAATATACATACCATAAAGCCCATGTAATAATTTGTAATTAGAGTAAGTGTTAATGAGACTGTGTAGAGCAAAAATCTTTTATGTTTGATTATATCATCTATTCCTGCCATGACGATTGGCAATAATATAACCGAATCAAGCCACATAATGTTAAAGCCATACATTATTACATATGCAGACATTGCATACATTGTAGAAAAAATTAAATTAGTAAATCTTGTTTTTTTCCTTCTATTTAAATAATAAAGAAAAGTTAATCCGCAAGATCCTGTTTTTAGAATTATGATTAATACAAATGCAAATGGAATATTTGATCTATCAAATAAAAGAGTCAAGAAATTATATGGACTTGACAAATAATAAGAAAATAGCCCATACATTTCTCCCCCTAAAGATTTACTTAGAGAATAAAATATACTGCTACCTTGATAAAAGATATTTCTAAAATATTGCAAATAACCTGAGTATTGACCAGCTGCATCTACTACTAGATATGTATTTTCGCCAAATGGATATACTTCAAGATACGCAAATATCCCTACTAATATTATTACTGGAATAAAGAAAGCTAGAATATATAATAATATCCTTTTTAAATCTTCTTTACTTAATTTATATGTTAAAGTTTTTTTAATATTGTTTTTTTTCATTTAATTTTCCTTATTCATTAATATTTTGATCTCATTATATATTTTTTCTTCTACATTTGGTATAGCAACTGACTTTGCTATTTCTCCCATTATTTTCATACTGTTACCATCAAGTATGCTTTCAATGTATTCATTTAAAATTTCAGCATTTAAATCATCATTTTTTATAATCTTAGCAGCACCTACTTTTTCTAAAACTTCTGCATTGTATTGTTGATGATTGTTTGATACATTTGGAAGGGGTATAAGTATTGAAGGTTTTCCGTATTTTTGTGAGTTCCGTAATTGTTGTAGCTCCGCTTCTGCAAACCATAATATCTGCTGCATTCATTATTTCTGCCATTTCATATATGTAAGGTTCGATTTTTATTCCATCTAATGTATCTTGATATAATTTTCTATTTTCAAGTTCTGCTATTACTTCTTGATATTGTTTTTTACCTGAGACTAAAAGTATTTGATATTTTTTATTTAGTTTTTTTTCGGCTAGGTCAATTATTACATCATTTATTTTTTTTGCTCCTTGGCTACCACCAAATACAAGAACTGTAGGTTTTGCAGGATTAAGTGAGTATTTTTCTAGTTCGCTTATTTTATCATCTAAACTCAAATTTGCCTTGAGGTTTCTTGTTGGAGTTCCTGTTAAAACTACTCTTTTAGCTTTTGGTATTCTTTCTATTGCATCTGAAAAACTTACCATGATTGTATCAGTTCTTTTTGAAAGCATAGTTACCGCTTTTCCTGGAAAAGCATTGCTTTCATGTAGCATTGTTGGTACTTTATATTTATTTGCTGCAATAATGACTGCGCCACAAATATACCCTCCTGTGCCTATTACAATATCGGGTTTAAATTCTTTTATAATTTTTTTTGCTTGTGAAATACCTAGTATAGTCTTGATCATTTTTTTTAAATTATCAAGACTTATTTTTTTGCTTAATCCATAAGCATCTATTGTTTCAAGTTTATAGCCTTCTCTTGGGACTAGATCTTGTTCTAATCCTCTTTTAGTTCCTATAAACAAGATTTCTGCATTTCTTTCATTTTCTTTAATAATATTGGCTATTGCAAGACCTGGATTTATATGTCCTGCAGTTCCTGCACAAGCAATTATTACTCGCATTTATTCCTCCTATTTTTTAAATTTTTTTCGATTGCCTTGAAATATTTAATAGTACACCGAACAGAACAAAGCAGAATCAAAAGTGATGTTCCTCCATAGCTAAAGAATGGAAGTTGCATACCTGTATTTGGCATAGAAGATGTAACAACTGCAATATTTATCATTGCTTGTAGTCCAATCATAGCAGTTATTCCTGTTGCAACTAAACTTCCAAACATATCTGGTGCCTTCATTGCGATTAATGCTCCTCTCCAGATGAAGATTGCGAATAATGCTATTATAACTAAACATCCGACAAATCCAAGCTCTTCGGCAATTACTGCGAATATAAAGTCATTTTGTGGTTCTGGAAGGTATAAATATTTTTGAGTACTATTTCCAAGTCCAACTCCAAATAATCCTCCTGATCCTATCGCATAAAGACTTTGTATTATTTGCCATCCAGTATGCTGTGGATCTGCCCAAGGATTCAAAAATGAAGTTAATCTTGCTAATCTAAATTTACCTATTTCGAAATATTTTGCAAGTATGTATAGAGTTCCTCCTCCTCCGTATCGCACCTATTGTTCCAAATGTCAAAAAGTATCTTAATTTACTTCCTGCAACTATCATCATCACAGATACGATTAAAACTATCAAGATAGATGCACTTAAATGGTCCTGTATGACTATAAGTATTGCAAGTACTGGAAGTAAAAACATAATAGGCTTTATAAATCCATCCCAAAGTTTTCCCAATTTTTCTCGATTGTTTGATAAATATGTCGCATAGAATATAACAAGTGCAACTTTTGCTATTTCAGATGGTTGAAATGTTGTAAACTTCAAGTTTATCCATCTTGCTGCACCATGGCTTTCATATCTTAAACTTGGTATTAAAACAGCTGAAAGCATTATGATAGTTACTATGTATGCAATTTTATCTAAATTTTTATATTTTCTATAATCAATTCTTGATATGATCATCATAAGAATTAATCCAATTATTGCGCTTAGCCCTTGTGTTTTTACATAAGAATAAGCATCACCACTTTCTGCAAGTGATGATGGTGAACTTGCTGAAAGTACCATTACAACACCTAATGATAGCATTATAAGCACAGTAACTACTAATATAAAATCTACTTGTTTTTCTTTAACTTTCTTAGGCTTAGCCAATTAAGTTATCCTCCCATTCATTATTAGTTTATGATAAATCAATTTGCTTTTTGAAAAGAATGATTAAACTATAAAAATTGCTATGATACAAAATACTAAAGTAATTACGCTGAAAATTGAAACAATTTTTCCTTCTTTCCATCCTGATAATTCAAAATGATGATGTATTGGGGTCATCTTGAAAATCCTATTACCTGTTTTCTTGAAATACATAACTTGTAAGATTACTGATACTGTTTCTAATACTGGGATAATTGCTACTACTATTAGGATAAGTGGCATCCTTAAATAAAGTGCCATTGTTACAATCGCTCCTCCTAATAATAATGAACCTGTGTCTCCCATAAATATTTTTGCAGGATGCAAATTAAATAGTAAAAATCCAAGGCAAGCTCCGCATAATGAGAATCCTAAAGCAGCAATTTCATATACTTGATGTTTAATTGCAATTACTGAAAGGCATGCAATTATTATCATGGAAATGCTTGCTCCTAGGCCGTCTATTCCGTCTGTTAAATTGACGGCATTAGTTGCAGCAAGCATTACAAATATCATAAACGGTAAGTATATAGCTATTGGTACTTTAATAAAAATTTTAAATATTGGAATCAAAGTTTCTGTACCTATTCCAATTTTTATTAGATACAATGCACATACTACTGATACCGCAAGTAACCCGTAATATTTTATACGCAGGTTTAAGGCCTTCAGTATCTTTAAGAATTAGTTTTCTAAAATCGTCTATAAATCCTATCATTCCGAAACCAATAATTATTAATGTTAATGGTAATATTCTTTTATTGATAGGATATAAAATTCCAATCATAATCAAAGAAGTAATTGCAATTATTATACCTCCCATAGTAGGAGTACCTGTTTTAATCAAATGTGATCTTGGTCCATACTCCCTTTCTATTTGGCCGACTCTAAGTTTCTTTAATAGTGGTAGTATAACTAATGCACTGACAATTGAAATTATAAAACTTATTAGTACGATTTTAATCTGCGAATCCATACATTATTTCCCCATTTCCTCAATTATTTCTCTTACGATTATTCTTTCATCAAAAGGATATTTTTTATGGTTAATTTCTTGATATGGCTCATGACCTTTTCCTGCAAGAACAATTATATCCCTCTTTGTTGCCATAGATATAGCTTTTTTGATAGCTTCGCGTCTATTTGTTATACATTCATATTTTCCATTTGTCTTTTTGATTCCTGCTTCTATTTGTTCAATTATCTTTTCTGGTTCTTCTGTTCTTGGATTGTCTGACGTAATTATTGTATAATCTGCAACCCTTCCTGATATTTCACCCATAATAGGTCTTTTTGATGTATCTCTATCTCCTCCACATCCAAATACACTTATAACTCTTCCGCAAAGTATATTCTTTTGTTGCTGATAAAATATTTTCTAGACTCTCAGGAGTGTGAGCAAAATCTATCATTATATTTAATTCTTTATCATTAGGAACAAGCTCAGATCTTCCTGGAACTTTAACCTCTTCTAAAGCCTCTTTAATGGTTTCTTGATCAGCACCTAATTTTTGCGTTACACTTATTGTGGCTAATGAATTATATACGCTGAATCTTCCTGGTATTCCTACTTTTACTCTTTCATTTTTTTGTCCTAATTTTACTTTAAAGTCTGCATAAGAATTTGTTATTGTAATATCTTTTGCCATTAAATTAGCTGAATTATCTATTCCATAAGTTTTTGTTTCGCATTTATTCATTTTTGCGATTTTTGCCCCATATAAATCATCTGCATTTACATAAGCTATTTTACACATATCAAATAATTTTAATTTTGATTCAAAATAATCCTGAAAATCTGGATGTTCTTTTGGGCTTATGTGATCTTCTGCAAGATTTGTAAATACACCTATATCAAAATTTGATCCATATACTCTGTCAAGTTTCAAACTTTGAGAAGATACTTCCATTACTACTACTTCTACACCCTCTTCTACCATTTCAGCAAATCTCTTTTGTAGTTCGATACTTTCAGGTGTTGTTCTATCAGAATCTTCTAATCTTTTTCCATTAATATATGTTGCTATAGTTCCAATTAATCCAACTTTCTTCCCTTGTTTTTCTAATATATGTTTTATCATAAAAGTTGTTGTTGTTTTTCCTTTTGTTCCAGTTACACCAACTAATATAAATTTTTTTGAAGGATTGTCGTAAAAATTTGCACTACATATTGCTAAAGCTCTTCTTGTATTTGGTACAACAAGTATTGTAATTCCTTCTATTTTAACTATGTCCTTGATGTCTGAACCTTCTTCTACCATTATAACTTTTGCACCTTTTTCAATTACATCTTTTAGAAATTTGTGTCCATCATTGTCAAATCCTTTTATCGCAATAAACATACCATCTTTTATCACTTTTCTTGAATCATTTGTTAACTCTGGTACGTCAAGATCTAAATTACCCTTTGCTTTTATACCATCTATTCCTTGTAAAATTCTTTTTAGTTCCATTAATATCCCCCTTATTTAATACTTATGTTATTAGTCTGAGATTTATTTATAATTTTTCAAAGAATATTATATAATTAATTTTTATTTTTGTACAGTTTTTTCTTATAAAAAAGTAGAATATTTGTATTTAATAATATTATTTTTTACGATTCGCATATACTATTATTTTGTCGAAAATTTTGAAAAAAGTTAATATTTTGTATAAAAAAAGTTTGAATGTGCAAAATAGTTAATATAAAAAATATTTATAAGTTTATTATAGGTATTTTAAAATAAATTATGAAAGGAATTTAAAAAAATGAGAAAACTTACTTTATTTTTAATAGTTTTATTTACAACTATATTATTTATCCCAGTTCTTTGTCATGCTGCTACTTATGAAGTAAATACATCTGAAGATTTTATCGCTAAGGCTGATTCTACTATAAGTGGTGATATAATAAAGTTAACTGATAACATTGCATTAACTGAACCAGTAGAGATAGTAGGAAAAAGCTTGACTATTGACGGAGGTAGCTTCACACTTTCAAGAAACACTAATAATTGGTCAAGCCATGGAAATAATGGAACTTTGCTTACAGTAGGTGCAGCTGGAAAACTTGTACTAAAAAATATTACTTTGACAGGTAGTGAAAAATATGCTGCACAAGCATATAACGGTGGACACCTTGTATTAGATGGAGTAACAGTTAACAATTGTGATTATGGTGGAATTTTATCTAATGCTGGTACAGTAGAAGTTGTAAACTTGAATTTAGGCAAAAATGGTACTGGTGCAAATAACGGTATCGAAATTGCTAAGGCTGATGGTCTTGAATCTACTCCAAAATTAATAATGAACGGTAAATTATCTTCAACAGAAAAAGACAACGTTGTATATATCGCACAAAACAACCCTGCTCTAAAAGAATTTGACGTAGACAACACTGACAATTCTGAATACAAAGTTGCACTTGATGGTAATAAAGTAGTAATCCTTGATGAAAAGAATAACGTTCTATATGCAAGTAATGCTGCTGATAACGTAACTGCTCATGGAGATACAGTATCAGATATAATTAAAGCTACTACTCAAGAAGAACCTAAAGAAGAACCTAAAAAAGATCCAACCCCTAAGACAGGTGTTCAAGATAAAGTTGGATTTGCTATATTTACTTTAGTTACTGCAATATTTGCTGCCTTTGTTTTCAAGAAAAAAGAATTTTAGTTCTATTATCTTTTAAAATCGGGCGACTATCGCAAGTCGCCTATCTACATATATGAGGATAAAATTATGAAAAATCTAACTAATAAATTAATCTATATTTTGCTTGGAGTCATTATTTTTTTAGCTGAGTTTTATATAATCGAATACTACTATGATATGTATCAAACTAAAAAGCAAAGTAAATTACTTGATGATCTTGAACTTGGTGAGAATACTGTCTTGAATAATGAAATTGCAAAAGAAAATGAATCTAATTCTTCAAATGTTACAAATGATGATAATTCTACTAAAGAAACTGAAAAAATGCTAAAGCTACAGGAGCTACAAAAAGTAAATAATGACATTGTTGCATGGATTGAGATTCCAGGAACTAACATAAACTACCCTGTTTAACAAGGAAACGACAACGATTTTTATATGAATCACAATTATAAAAAAGGATATTCTCAGAGTGGTTCTATTTTTTTAGATCAAGATTGCTCCTTGATACCACAAAGTTCTAACCTTTTAATTTATGGTCATAATATGAAAAATGGTACTATGTTCAAAGATTTATTGAAATACGATAATAAAAAATATTTTCAAGAACACTCCACTATAGAATTTACAACAAACTATGATGATTCTACTTACGAAATTATATCTGCGTTCAAGTCAAGGGTATATTATAATTACGAAAAAAATGTTTTTAGATACTATTATTTTATAAATGCTAGTTCACAAGATGAGTTTGATGAATTTGTCAATAACGCAAAAGAATCTTCCTTGTATGATACAGGTAGAATAGCTACCTTTCGGTGATTCTCTCTTGACACTATCTACCTGTTCGTATCATACAAAAGATGGAAGATTCGTCGTTATTAGTAGGAAAATATAATATTCATAAAATTTTTGTTATTTATCTGAATGCCTACTCTTATTGTTAAGCACTCTGATTCTAACAACACAGCCTATTGCTGCTAAAACACATATAATAATTATTATATATATTATTGCTGGATTTGATGTTCCAGTCTTTGGTAATGTATTTGATTTTAAGTTTTCTGATTTAGAATTACTTGATCCATTAACTGAAGGAGTATTTGCTGTATTATTACTTTGATTTGTGTTTGCACTATTTCCGTTTTGGTTTGTGTTTCCGCCATTTCCGTTCTGGCCACCTTGTGCTGTGCTTCCTCCTCCAGCGGTATTTCCACCACTGGCGGTATTTCCTCCGCCAGCAGTATTTCTATCTCCTGATCCACCTTCTCTATCTCCGCTTCCGTCTCCTGGATTTTCAGCTACTATTGTTATTTTGATTGAACTATCAGCAGCTGAAACATCTGTTGCTGCAGTTGATCCAGAGAAATTAACTAATTTGATAGTTGTATCTCCAAGTTTAGCATTTGCTTTAACTTTAAACTCGAAGGTTCCTATACTTTGATTTGTATTTACAACATTACCATCATTTGTATTACCTGTAATATATGCGTCTTGGTAAAAAGGTGCTTCCCATTTACCTATTCCATTTGATGATACAAACTCTAAAACTGAAGAATCAAATTCTAGTTTTGCTGTATAAGCACCAATTCCTTTTTCTCCACTTTCGATGTTTATATCACTTATCTGCATTGTAACTGTAAATGTATCTTCTCTTTCAAGTTGAGATTTACTTACAGTTAAAGATGTTTTAAAGCTATCATTTGCTGCATATATATTTGAGCTAAGAACTAATACTACTGTGACTAGTATTATAGATATTATTCTTTTTATATTCATAATATTTTTCATATTTTTGTTCTCCTTGTCTTTTTTTATGTTTATTTCATTTAAAAAATATTATTGTTTCTTCATTTGCTCTATTATTAATCTCTTTAATAATATAAGGTCTGTTGATGTTATTTTTTTATCTTGATTAATATCTGCCAACTCGATTTGTTCTTCTGTCATGATCCAACTTTGGTTACTTCCTGCAACCAAGTGTCTCTTTAATGTTATAAGATCTGTTGATGTTATTAATCCATCCTTGTTTGCATCTCCTGTTATTTTTGCATCAGTTGGTTTAAGTTCAATGAAATCAACAATTGCTTTAGCTGTTCCCTTGTTTCCAGCTTTGTCTATAAATTCAAAAGTGAAATCTCCGTTTTGATTAAACGTATATTCTCTGTTCATGTTGTTATTAATGATTGTTATGTCTTCACTTTCATTTACTAGATAAGCTGTTACTGGTTCTGTTGTAGGTTTATTTGTGCTATATCTAATTTCAGCTTTAGGTTTATCTTTATCAATCCAGTGTACTTTTGCTGTATGTTCTTTTATGTCAGAATCATCCTTATCTGCTGCGTCTTTATATTTGAATGTAAATTCTGAATCTTCTTCAAATGTAACACTGTTATGATCATCGTTGTTTACTTTAACTTTATCAGTAGATTCACCTTTTATGATTTCTACAGGTAATGATGCAGTTTGTTTTGGATCCTTAGAATTTGTATTTATCATATATGGATTAATAGTTGCTACAACACTTTGATTTGTTATATTTGCAATATTATATGAAATATCACTTGCTATAATGTTGTTATCCTCAAGGTAATCAGCTTTTATACTCTTATATGCGATATTGCTTGCAGCATCAAGAAGTTTGAATTCATAATTTCCACTCTTCTCAAAAGTATATTCAAGAGGATTTGTTTTTACTTTATCCAATCTTCTAAGTATTTCTTTGTCACTTTCTGATACCTCTACTGGTGATCCAAATTCATCTAAGAATTCTTCTTCTTCCTCAATTAATTTTCCGTTTAGAACTGGAGCTACATATGTTTCTACATCTGAAACTTGACCTGTAGTGTTTTTATAAGTTGTTTTTGTAATAACTCCATCACCATCAAGTTCAACTACTTTGTATATCTCTCCTGAAGAATCTATAAATGAAATTTTTGATACTTTTTTATCTTTGTTAACTTCAATATAACTTATTTTCTTATCATTTTGGTCAAGTAGATAAACATTTTCATCTATGCTGTTCAAAAGAATAGATAACTTTTTATCTCCATCTAATGAGTAATCTACCTTAGCTTCTGGACTACTTCTATCTATCCAAGTTACTTCGGCTGTTTCAGATCCTTTATTTCCATTCTTGTCTTGGAATTCAAATGTGAATTTATCATTCTTTTCAAATACATAAGTGTCATTTCCATTATTGTTTGTTATTGTTATTTCTGTACTTGGATTGATAAGTCTTGCAATTACATATTCACTTGTTGGCTCTTTTGTACTATAGTAAATACTTGCTGTTGGTATAGAAGTATCTATTTTTGTTGTATCTTCATATATATTTAACATTGATATTGCTGCAAATAAGTCATAAGTTGTTATATCAAGTCTGATATATTGTGCTTGCATGCTATCTTGAAATTTAATGCTGTGTAGTTTATCATAGTCTGCTTTTGTAAGATTTTCTAACTTACCTACTTCTGTCCAATCTTCGGCATCCATACTTAATGAAACTGTCAGACTCTTGATACCATCACGGTCATCTTTTTTATATTTTTTTTGAATAAACTCTAAAGCAGATACATATTTTGCTTTATTTAATTTTATAATAATTACTGGGTCATCTATATCACTTTTTGTCAAATCATATTTGAAATTTGAATGCCATAGTGTATTTGGATTTCCATCTATCATATTCTCTGCATAGTATGGTCTTGATGAATCTTCTGATTGAGTGTTTTGTGAATATATTTCCATATCTGAAACACTTATATATTTTCTGTCCTCTGTTTCTACGTTATTTGTAAAGGCATAAATCTCAGACTCAGTACTTGCAAGTTTTGTACCTGTTGGTTTCTGTCTTAACTGAATATATTTTTCTCCTGTTAAATCAGGTGATTGTACTGAATATGAAATCCATTCACCAAATTCGCCACCAGTTTTACTACTTGCATAGCGCCATTCTGTATTCAAATCTACACCTATAATACGATTTTCTAAGTCATTTGCATATACATTCTCAAGTGGTTTTTGTTCTTCTATATCTATTCTATAGATATTTTCACTTGTACGATTTGCTCCTACTATGTTGATACAAATATCGTTTTCTGCAGTAATTTTTTCTAATTCTTGTTTTCTCAATGACCATTTATGTGGCTTATCTGCGTCAAAAGATTGTTCACTCCAAGTTTGACATCCATCTAGGCTGTATTCCCAACGAACTCCATTGTTATCAAATTTGCTTGAAAGTACGATCTTTCCTGCATCTGCTCCATCAAATGAGAAAGTAGCAAGTTCTGTGTCTGTTTCTCCAAGTAAATACTTAGCAACTGTTCTAGTAATGCTTGGTTGTAGAACATCTAGTTTTGCATTTGTATCTTCTTTTCCTTCAGGAGTCAATCCATATGTTGTTCCTTCTTTTAACAATTTTGTCTCTAAAACTGTAAAGTCAAATCTATAATCTACACTAGTAAATTTCTGTCCAATTTGATCAAGTAAGTTTTTCATAGGTAGTGGGAATGCTTTTAAAGCTTCTCCTAGTTGTTTTGCTAATTCAAAATAATCTGCTTCAGTTTTATTTTCATCTGCTCTATAGGTATTTATTAATCCCCACCAAGCATCAATATTGATTTTTTGTACATTTAGTGCTGCTCTATATATTCTTTCTTGTTCAGCTAGGTTTCCTTGATATAGATCAGCTGTCATAATTATCTTTTCAGATTTTTCATAATTTTCATTATCATTCATAGCCTCTTGTGATAACATCATATAAGTTGCAGCATAACCATTTACATAGCTATCGCTACCCCATCCAAGTGGCATTCTAGTACCCATTTTTTCTGATTTTCCAGATTGAGCCCAGCCTGAAACGTCATTATCAAGAGTCCAATATCCTTTACCGTCTGCATTTTTTCTATAATATATAATTGCTGCGTGTCCTGGTTGGCCTACAACTGAAGCTGGTGTACCATGAGCTGCACGGATATGACATCCTAATTTTGATATACCACCACAAACAGCTCCTGTTTCTTTTAGGTCATTTCTCATACTCATCCATGCTTTATATACATGGTCATCTTCTGTACTATATGTTACATTATATATACTGAATATTCCCTCAAACCATTCATCCCAATGTTTCTTATATTCTTCTTTATGGAAGATTTCATCTTCGAAATTTGGCCATATATAAGCAATATAGGTGTGTGGTTGCAAATATTTTTCTTCTTGATTTTTATTCTCATCTATTCTCTTTTGCGTATATGCGTTTAACCATTCAAGCTCTTCATCATCCGTAATGTTATTCATTACATAACGCATTTCTTCTACTGTTAATGCTTCAAACCATGGTGTGTGGTCCTGTCTTGGTGTACCATCATCATTTAATATCGGTTTTATTGATGTTATTTCTCCTGCCTCATTCTTTTCCACAGTTCTGGCTACAATAAATTTACCTTGATCATATAGTTTTTTATAGATACTGTAACGATTTACAGAATCTGATCTATTGCTTGGGTGATCTATTTGAGCCCAATATCCAACTTTTGTTGCGTGTGTCAAAGAAAGTGTGATTGCCATCTTTCTGTATACATCACCTTTTGTTTGTCCTGGACACCATTTATTTCCAGTTGGAGTTTTTACTTCAAAATCATCATGATATTCTTTATATAGTCTTGAAAGTTCTTTTATTGAATTATAGTAGCTTCCACCATCTGGAGCTCCTCCTAATACATATAAACGGAGATTTCTTATATCGTCCATTAACCATTTTACTGCTGTTTCGTAATCTTTGTCTTGATTAACAATTGCTTGTAAAAGCTTATATCCAACATTGTTTACAAATGTTCTTTGTAATAATATTTTTTCATCTTCTTCGCTCAAACTTTGAATTAAATCTTTGCCTTTTAGCATATTATCATATTCTTCTACTGGTTTGATGAAGTCTACATCTTTTGCCTCTATTTCTTGATAGCCTGTTTTATATAATTTGGCATTTGCATAAACAGAGTGATCTGAGCTATTATTTCCATATTTATCAGCCTCAAGTTTTAAATGTGTTACACCCTCTTCAAGTTCTATTGTTACTAATTCTGCTGGTGTATTACCTTTAAAGACTTTATTTTCAACATCTGTTTCTAAATCCCAATTTTGTCCATCTTTTGATGTATATATTTTAAATTTTACACCATTTCCATTGTTTTCACGGCTTGCATCTACACCAACATATGTGCTGAAATAGTCATAATCATATTCACTAATATCATATACTAGTGTTGAATCGGCATGGGCAGAGATTCCCTTCAAGAAATAAGTTTTTTCATTACCTAATAGTAATGTAATCAAACCATAATTGTGCTGAGTCTCTAAGTTGCTATCTAATGTAATACTTCCCCATCCTACTTTTGATTGAGTTGTATCATATTTAATATCAGATAGGTATTTGTACATATCTTGTGTTTCATCATTTTGTATATTTTGCACTGAATAATAGATTCCTTCTTTTTGATCAGATGCAACAGAATATACTTCTTTTTTAGCATTTTTACTTGATATAACTATTACAAATGATAAAACTATGATACAAGTTAGAATGCACAATGATCTCAGCAATTTAAACGGATTTACTTTAATTTTTCTCTTCATATTTCAAAATCCCCCTTTTTCGCACATTATTATATACATTATACCATATTTGCCATAATCTTGTAAATACTTTTATTTGCATTTTTCCTTGATTTTTTACGATTTTTTTTACATAAATTATGCTCTTGACATTTTATGCACTAACTTATGTTAAAGTTCCTAAAAATTTTACATTAAAATGTTAATTTATCTCACATAATATATAACTATTTTTTTCTACAGTAATTCCTTCTTGTGGTACTTGTTTTGTTATGATAACTTCAGATTCTTTTATTCCTTCGAGATCATCTTTTATTTTTAATTCTAAACCTACTTCTTTTAGGATTTTCTTGGCCTCCTTGATTGTCAATCCCGTTATATTCGGTACATCTACTTTCTCTGGGCTTTCTATCTCCGTTTTTTTGACTTCCATGTATTCAAGAACTTCACTCAAAATTTGTCCTGCAACAGGGGCTGCAACTCCACCTCCTTGGTGTCCTCCTTCTCCTGTTGGATTATACAAAACAACTAATATGACAAGTTCTGGATCCTCTGCTGGTGAAAGTCCCATAAATGATGTTACATATTTGTTCGTGTTTACTCCATCTTCTGAAGTTCCTGTTTTTCCTCCGATAGAATATCCTTCAACAGCTGCATTTTTACCTGTTCCAAGTGCTACGACTGACTTCATCATGTCTCTTACTTTGCTTGATGTTTCTTCTGATATCACTCTATCCTTGATTACAGGTTCTACTTCTGTTTTTTCTCCTGTTTTAGAATCAATTATTTGAGTTACAAGCCTAGGTTTTACATATTTTCCTCCATTTGCTATGCTTGATACTGCTGTTATTAACTGAATTGGTGTTATTTCAAATCTTTGGCCGAAAGATAAAGTTGCAAGTTCCACAGCTCCTACTTTTTCTTCTGCTAAAAATATACTTCCCGCTTCTCCAGGTAAATCTATTCCCGTTTTTTCAAGCAATCCAAATTTTCTTAAATATCCATAGTATTTGCTAACACCTATCTTTTGTCCAAGTCCTATAAAAATTGGGTTACACGAATTCATAAGCGCATCTCTTAGCGATTCTGCTCCATGTGGTCTGTAATATCTCCAGCACTTTATATATGTTCCTGCAATATCAATTCCACCTGTACATACAAACTGACCAGCTTTATCTATATCAGTTACAAGATTTTCTTCAAGTGCTGCTGATGTTGTAATGAGTTTGAATGTAGACCCTGGTTCATAGGTATCTGTTATTGCTTTATTTCTCCACATTTGTTGTAAATATATGTTTTTGTCTGTCTGTGGAATTGTATTCCAAATTTCTTGTAATTCACTTGAATTTATTTGAAAAGGGTTATTCAAGTCATATTCTGGGTATGTAACCATTGATAAAATATCCCCTGTATCTGGATCCATTATAATGACACATCCACCATCTGTACATTTATTATCTATACATGCCTCTTCTAAGTATTTTGTTACAATTGATTGGATATTTGAATCTATACTCAAGACAATACTGTTTCCATCAATAGCTGGAACATACTCTTCACTTCCACTTCCTATAACTGTTCCAGAAGCATCTGATGTACGACTTATTTTCCCTTGAATACCACTTAAAGTTTCGTTGTATTTGGCTTCTATTCCATCAAGTCCTTGATTATCGCTTCCTGTAAATCCTATAATATGTGATGCTAAATTAGAATTTGGATAATACCTCTTTGTATCTTGATCTATATTTATTCCTGAAGTAATGTTTTTCTCGCTCATCCATTTCCTTAAAATATCTGTCTTTTCTTTTTCTACTTTTTTTACAATTGTTTCAATAGACGTTTTTTTATTTACTTTTTTTAGTACTGTCTCATAATCTAATTCGAATATATCTGAAAAGGTCTTTGCAACTTCTTCTTTTTTATCTTTTGGTATGTTAACTGGATTGATTGTAACGGTCTCCACACTCGCGCTCATAGCAAGAATTACGCCGTTTGCATCATAAATTGTTCCTCTATTTGGGTTTATCGTTCTATCCAAAGTTTGCTGAACATAAGCAAGAGTTTTTAGCTCTTCCCCTTGAATCAATTGTATATATCCGATTCGTAAAGAAAGAAATAAAAATAGCCCTACTGAAATAAGTAGAGCATTTTTTATTCTTCTTTTACCACTTATATTTGCCAAAATTATCACCACTTTCTTCAAGCCTATATATTAATTATATTAGCTTCAAGAAAGAATAGAACAAATAAGAATTTATCTTATTTGAAGATAAAGGCTGTTCGGTTTTTCTTCTCCGTTGACCTTGACTTTTCCAATGGATTCATCTACTGTTTTTGTCAAGTACACAGATAAATTATCTCTACCTTGATAATATTTAACTCCTGCAATTCCAGTTAGTCTAATTTCATAATCGTCAGAACTATTTACTTTTGAAGCCTCTAAATCTATCCTAATAAATTCATCATCTTTTATTGAACTTGATCCTATGTATTTTTTAAATATACATGTATCATTAGATACATCCCATATCTCTATATCCAAAAGCGAAAAATTTGAACGTGCATAAAAATCATTTTTAAATTTCAGAGTCAATTCCTTTAACTCTCTTTCATCTTGAAACTTGATTGTTTGAGAAACTGTATATTCTTGTGTATTTCCGACAAGATTTATTTCACTTTCTTGACTATCAAGATACAAGTTTGTATATGATATCGGATTTGTTGTTGCCGTGTAAGCATAGATGATTAATCCAGTTGAAAATGCTATAAGAGCAATCCTTGAAAAGAGTAAACTTTGTGGAATTTTCTTTTCACTTTCTTTTATTTCTTGATCAGATTTAGATGGCCTTGATAATATAAGTATTATGATTAGTGTGGTAATAGATATTGTTGAAAAAAGTATTCCATATTGGCTTATACCTAGTCTTTGTAGCATATTATATAAATTTCCATATTTATAGATACTAGCATCAGGTATAAAATTTCTTACTAATAATCTTGACATAAGTTTATAGTCAGCAAATATGTAAGATTTTGCTGCATCATATAGGAAACCTGAAAAAGAACCTATTGTTTCTAAGAGTACAGTAGTCCTTGTAAATTTGCCATTAATCATAATATTGATTATTAAAAATGGTGTAAGCATTATCATCCAGTAAGGGTTTATATCTACAAATGCCATGAATGTGGCCCACAAGAAAAAGCAAATATATATAATTGTATTTTTATCATTCTCTTTTCCTCGAGATAGATATGTATAAACTACTAGGCAAATATATATTGCTAAAAATATTGTAATTGGTCTTCCTATTGCTAATCCGAGAATTCAATAGTTGTGAAATTGCATCTCGTGATTGTGCTCCTAAAGCATATTTATATACTGCACTTCCACTATATAATATCTTTTCGATTACGAGTAATACTGTCATTGAGCCCCATGTTGCTCCTGCTTTTAATAAATTTTTTTGTCTTATCAAGATCAATGGTAAAGCAAGGAATAGAGCAAACATTTTTAATGGTACAGCTATCATAAATGATATAAAAAATAATATGTTGTTTTTCTTGAAATATCCATATACTCCTAGAAGCATCAAAAAAGCTGCAACAATATCAAGCTGTGTTATGGCAAAAATTACCTCAAAAAATGTCATGCTACTTGTAAATAGAAAGACTCCAAGATACGCTCTTTCTTTTTTTACATTACACAAAATAAGTATCTTATATACTAGATAGGCAGTTGCTAAGGCCATTGAAACTATAAATGTTTTTCCCCATAGTAAGCCTAACCACCATGTAGAGAAATTTTCTCCTACTACTCCTGAAATAGCCCATACTGGTAAATTCCATATTGCAAGTAGTAAATATATTAATGTGCTATAATTTGCAGCATATCTCGTTTTTGCAAACTCCACACTTAGTTCATAAAATTCAAGGACTCTTCCATTCAAAAGAGATTTTGCAAATGTAATTGAATTATCTATTGTATGTGTCATATCATCATATATAAATATTACATATGCTACTAATAGGCATGATATCAAACAAGCCCATTTTATCCAATTTTTTGAAAATATTTGTTTTAGTTTAATTATAATATTTCTTTTAATTGTACTGTGTGTGTGTGTGTGTGTGTGTACAGTCTCTAGCACTTCAGCACTTGAATCATTTTTTTTACTCATTTTTCCCCTCTTGATATTTTATATATTAAATTTATAGATTAATTTTTTTATCAATTATATATTGAGGTCTTCCTTTAGTTTCATCATATATTCTTGCAATATATTCGCCCATCATCCAGAATGATATAAGGATTACTCCTCCTAGAAAAGTCATGGTGCACATCAAAGAAGTCCAACCTGCAGTTAGATTATTCCATTTAAATATAAATGATAAGATTGTATATATCAAAATGATAATAGATATAAATACAGAAATTATGCCGATTCCTCCAATAATTTTTAATGGCTTAGTTGAAAAACTGATTATTCCGTCAGATGCAAGTTTTAGCATTTTGCCTAGAGGATATTTGCTTTCCCCTGAAAATCTCTTCTTTCTTTCGTATTCATACGCATATTGTTTAAATCCAACCCAACTGAAAAGTCCTCTTAAAAATTTATTGTGCTCTGGTAGTGTGTTAATTACATCTACAACTTTTCTATCTACTAGTCTAAAATCGCCTGTGTTTTTAGGTATTTCTACATCTGATAATTTATTTATTGTAGAGTAAAATGCTTTTGCTGTGAGTAATTTAAATTTAGATTCCCCTTCTCTTATTTTTCTTTTTCCGTATATTACTTCATATCCGTTTTCCCATTCTTTTAGCATTTCTGGAATTACTTCAGGAGGGTCTTGAAGATCTGCATCCATTATAACTACTGCATCACCCTCTGCATATTTTAATCCTGCAGTTACAGCTGCTTGATGTCCAAAATTTCTTGAAAATGAGATTATTTTGACTCTTTCATCTTCTCTTGAAATTTCAGCTAATATTTCAAAACTTCTGTCAGTTGATCCATCATTTACAAAAATTATTTCATGATTATACTTATCATTTAAATTTTCAAATACCGTTGTGATTCGTCTATAGCATTCTTGTATAACTTCTTCTTCACAATACACTGGTATAATTATTGATACCTTATTCATTCTTTATTTCTCCTTGAATCCAATTCTGCACTAACTACGCTTAGTGCTTCTTCTATAACTTTGTCCATATCATAGTATTTATATTTTCCAAGTCGTCCACCAAAAATAACTTGTTCATCTTTTTCAGATAATTTTTTATACTTCTCATATAGTTCATTGTTTTTATCATCATTTATTGGATAATATGGTTCTTTTTCTTTAGTCCACGTGTCTGGGTATTCTCTAGTGATAATTGTTTTTGGCCCTGTTCCATATTCAAAATGTTTATGTTCTATTATTCTTGTATATGGTACTTGATATTCTGTATAATTTACAACAGCATTTCCTTGATAATTTTCTACATCAAGTTCTTGACTTTCAAATCGTAAACTTCTATATTCTAGTTCCCCATAGCAATAATCATAATATTGATCTATCATTCCCGTAAATACTATTTTATCTGCTTTTTTTTCTAGCTCTTTTCTATTTTCGAAAAAATCGCAGTTCAAGGTTACATCTATTCCATCAAGCATCTTTTCTATTATTTTTGTATAACCACCTATTGGTATCCCCTGATATAGATCATTAAAATAATTATTGTCATAGGTAAATCTAACAGGAAGCCTTTTTATTATAAATGAAGGAAGGTCTTTTGCCTTTTTGCCCCACTGTTTTTCTGTATATCCTTTTACTAATTTTTCATATATGGTCTGTCCGACTAAGCTTATTGCTTGTTCTTCTAAGTTTTTTGGTTCACTGATTCCAGCTTGTCTTTTCTCTTGTTCTATTTTTTCTTGTGCTTCTTTTGGTGTTTTAACACCCCATAATTTATTAAATGTATTCATGTTAAATGGCAAATTATATAGTTCATCTTGATATATTGCAATTGGCGAATTTGTATAGCGATTAAAATCAGCAAATTGATTTATATATTGCCAAACTGCTTGATTATTTGTGTGAAATATATGTGCACCATATTTATGCACATTTATTCCTTGATTATTCTCTGTGTAGATATTTCCGCCTATATGCGAACGTTTATCTATGACAAGACACTTTTTATTCTTTTTATTTGCTTCATATGCAAATATGGCTCCAAATAATCCTGAACCTACTATTAGGTAATCGTATTCTTTCATACATCTCTCCTTGTATTTTTTAATAATAATTCATTATCCTTGTTTTCAATATTTGCTATTATTGATCCTATGTATATTATAAATAAATTTCTGGCAATTGAGAAAATGACAGGCTCTATTGCTGACCAAATGAGTATAATAAGTACACATTCAAGCATCAATTTGTCATTTTTTTCTGCTAAATGTCCAATAGATTTTACATATAGGTATAGTATAAATAATGTTCCAATGATTCCATAGTCAAAAATTATTCTAATGTAAGACATGTCTACATAGTTATAGTCTATATCTTGAAAAGAAACATTATATTTTCCACCTAATCCATTCCAAGTTACATTTGATCCAAATAGTTTCACTGGATAGTTTGATATAGCCTGGCTGTTTAGCAATATCCTTTCACTTATTATATGATTTACCCAGTTTATAATTTTTATATCATTTTGATATAAAATGCTCATTGCTAGGATGACAATGAATAGAAGAATTGGCAACAATTTTAGCAAAATTATCACTATATTTTTAATTTTACTTGAATTTATCTTGATTTTATCTGATAATTTTGTATGCTTGAATATTTTGCCTATCATAAGGAAAAGTATAATCATTGTTGTCATTATAAGTCCTAATCTTCCATTTGTATATTTATATAGGGCAATTGCAATTGCCTCTAAAATAAATAGTTCAAGATAGGTAGATTTTGTATTTCTAATATAGAAATAAAGTAGAGTAATCGTTACATATACAGACATTAAATCTGTTGGATATATAAATCCTAATGAATATCTTTTTATTTCTTGTCTATAAAACATCCAATTTGGAACTATTCCAAAATAGCTTGATATTACTGTTATTACAAATAATGCAGCATATATGACTAAGCCTATTATTGCAATTTTTTTAAAATCTAAGTCTCTTGAAGCATTGATTATGAAAAACACAATTAAAAATTCAGGATTTTTTCCAAGAATTAGTATAAGTACTCCAATTATGAAAAATAGAAAATTCAGCCTTGTTATATTCTTTTCTTGAATAAATAAATAAACTGTTTTTATTGCAAAAATTAAATAACATCCATATCTTATTATTTTTATTGCTTTTTGCACATAATCATATTCTAGGTAAATTGCTGCTGAATTAGCAAATAGAGTTACTATGTAGATTGCAAAAACGCAGTATAATAATTTGTTTAGTATTCCATTTTTACATTCTCTATCTGGTTGCATTTAGTTTTCTCCTTTTATAGTAAGATAATATTGGATATAGCTTATAATGTGATTTTCTTAGTAGTTTAACTAATCTACTCGTATTTTCAGTTTCTATATATATTTCTTGTGAAGTATCTTTTAAATATTTATCAAATTCTTTTATTTTGTTTAAATTTTCTTTGTTTGCTGTCAAAATGATTAAAAAACTTCCTATTGAATTTGCAGTCATGTAGCTTACATATTTTTTAGTATATTCGATTTTGCTTGGTGAATAGCTGTCTTTTATTTTTTTAAAAAATTCTACATTTCTTTTTGTTACTTTTATATGTTCATTATAATGTTTAATTCTGTTTTCTACTGAAACACTTTGTTCTCCTCTGCCAATTCTGTATACATATAAAGGGATATGTGTTACATACATTGTATTACAATATACAATTGGGTACATAGCATATTCAGTATCTGTGTATAGGCATTTTTCCAATAATTTTATGTTGTTCTCTTTCAAAATTTGAGTTTTGTATGCTAATGTATACATATTTGCATATCTTTTTGCTTTCATTAGTATTTCATCTATATCAAATTGGCCATTTATATTTTCATCCAAATAATCTGTTATTTCATAAGTATCCTTATTTACATTGTAGAGTATATAAGGAGTATAGACTACATCTGAATCTATGGTCCTCAATAACTTCAAAAACTTTTCAAAGTTTTCTTTTTCATACCAGTCATCACCATCAAGTTGTTTAAAATATTTTCCTTGTGCTAATTGTATACTGCTATTGATTGTAGAACCATATCCCCCATTTTCTTTGTGTACTAATTTAACTATACCTTGATATTTTATCTCATATTGTTTGACAATCTCAGATGTTGAATCAGTTCCATCATCATCTTGAACTAAAATTTCTAGATCATCCATGTCATCTATTAATAAAGATTCAAGCGTATTTTTAATGAACTTTTCTACGTTATATGCTGCTATTGAAATTGTTAAAGTCTTTTTCATACAACTTCCTCCTCTAGGTATTTTGCAATATTTTCAGATGCTTTTCCTGTTTCATAAGATTGTAACATATTATGATGTTTGTCCATATTTCTTTTAAAACTTTCTAAATCAAATTCATCTATTTGTTTCATCAAGCTTTCATTAGATTCACAAACAGGGAATCCCCATTCATGTATATCTATTATAAATCCTCTGTTTTCAATATAATAATTTAAATCTGGGCAAAACAAAAAGCATGGTTTGTATAAAAAAGAATAATCCCAAATAGAAGATGAATAGTCTGTAATTAAAGCATCTGCTGCTATAAGTAAATCTTGCATATCTTCATAGTTAGAACCATTTATTAAACCACTTATTTTATTTTTTTGCATATGTATATGTGCTCTATATATGATTTCTACTTCTTTTCCAAATTTGCGTTCAAGATGCTCTTTTAACTCCTTGAAATTAATTTCCTCTAATTTACTTTCATCATATCTCCAAGTTGGTGCATACAATACTACAAATTTATTTTCATCTATATTGTATTGGTCAAGCACTTTTTTTCTTATTTCATCATGTTTTTCATGTTCAAATAAAATATCATTTCTTGGCATACCAATTTCAAGTATTTTTCCCGTATAGTAGAAATTATTTTTTATTACCTCATCTGTAAAAATTTTACTACTTGATATAAAAACATCCGTATTTTTTACATTATCCTTTGTTCTTTTTTTATAAATATCAGATTTTGATTTTTCGGCAATTGCTACTTTTTTGTAAGATCCACCACCATGCCAGGTTTGTATCCTAATTTGTCCTTTCTTTTTTGGCACTTCGTTTCCTTCTATTGAATTTGAAATATAAACTTTTGAAACTACTTTATAGTAATAATATCTTATCCCACGATATTTACATATAATCGTATTTTCATTCTCAAGAAATTTATATTTTTCTGGATTTTTAAAGCACCAAATAAATTTATAATTTGCTACTTTTTTGTTATTTATTAAATATAGATATATGTATTTAGGATTACAACTATATCCCGCTCCTGAATTTGTGCAAAACATAATATAGTTTTTTATCGGAAATAGCTTTAATGGTTGTAAAATCAATCTAGCTAAATACATAAGAATAGTTTTAATCGATTCCTTCATTCTCATCTTCTCCTTTTTCAAGTCTTATGTATTTATCTTGTAATATTTGAGCTTCTTTTTTGATATTATAATGTTTCTCTTCTATTTCACTTGTTACATCTGTTCTAGTATTTACATTAGACATTATTTTCTTTGCCCAATAACTAGCATCTTCTTTTAGTGATATAAAATGAATAAGTTTACTAACCTTTGTCTCTCCTGGTACAACATCTGAAGTAAAAGTTTGTAGTCCATTGACCTGAGACTCTATCAATACAAGTCCTAAACCTTCAAAATTTGTTGGTAGAAGAAATACATCAAACGCATTATAATAATTTTGTACATCATCTTTTACTCCAAGAAATTTAATGTTTTGGATAATATCAAGGTTCTTTGCTTTTTCCTTTATTTCATCTTGAAGATTTCCCTCTCCTATTAGTACTAACTTTGCATTTTGATTAATTTTTAGTATTTCACAAAATATATCAAGTAAGAAAGTATGATTTTTCTGATAATTAAATCGTCCGACACTTCCTACTACGAACTCATCTTTTATATCAAGTTCTTCTCTTATCTTATCCCTTTGAGTGCTATCAAATTTAAATTTTTCAAAGTCAATAGCATTATTTATTACATCAAATTTTCTCTTTCCAAACATGAACTTGCCTGCTTCAGTAGAACAAGAAAAATAAATATTTGAAAAATATTTTATCATTTTTATGATTGGTTTTAAAATCTTTCCCTTGAATGTTTTTTCTGTATCCGTTACGTGACTGTGTGCAATTCTTATCTTGATATGATTCATTTTAGCAATTAAAAAATATATTGGTGCTAGTCCTGGCATGTGTCCGTGAATAATTTTATATTCTTGATGCTCATGGAAAAACTTATTCAAAAATATTATGTATTTTATTATATTTTTATCTTTTCTAACATTGCTATAATAAATTTTTCCGCCTAAAGATTTTATTTCATCATCATAATAGCCTTTTTCATCATAATGCACCAAAAAATCAAATTGAACCTTTGAGCGGTCAATATTTCTATAATAATTCATTATGAAATTTTCAATTCCTCCACATACGTGCCCACCTGGAAGAATTTGTAATATTCTTATTGGTTCGTTATTTCTCTCCATCTTAAAAACTTTCCTTATATCTTTTTCCCATAAATTTTGCCATTAAAAAGGCTGTTCCTTTTTTTAACCAATTCACTTTTTCCATATTTATTACTTTTACTTCTTGATATTTTATATCATTTGTATTAATCCATATATCAAGCAATAATTCAGACACTCTTCCAAAAAATCTTGAGTGGAACGCATCATATTGCTTGACATCTACTCTTTTTTCTAGTTCGGATAATATATCAAATAGCCATTTGCAGTATTCATTTAATATCTCTTTTTTCATGATGAGCATATTAAATATATGTGCAGATGTCCTTTTGTGTAACTTATCAAATTCATCTAAATACTTTGGGTATTTTTCTTGAATAATTTGTCTTGTGATTTCCAATGGTTCAATATACATTGTATGTTCATAGTGTGAATAAAGATTTTCTATATAATAATTTCTTTTCTTAGGAAGCACTACATCTGTCGTTTTCAAAATTTCTCTGGCTTCCTCTTGAGTTAATATTTTCTCTATATTATTTTTAGATTTATTTTTTATATTTGATCCAAAATGTCTCCTGTAATGTACAAGTCCTATGTAATCAGAATCTAAATTTTTCCATGCCCAATAAAGTCCTGTTAATTCACAATAATAAGGGTTTTTCTCTGAAATATTTTCACCTGTATTATCTTTTTTATATCCTAAATCTTGTTTTCCAGCACTACCTACTTGAAGTGGTAAATACATATCACTTCCTGGCATATCATATTTTTTGTGTGTTGCTATAATTATCTTGATATCTTGGGCCATCTACATTGCTCCCTCTTTTTTAATAACGGAAATTATTGTTTTAAAGAATATTTTTATATCCATTTTCCAAGAACAATTATCTACATAGTATAATTCCATTTCCATACGTTCTTCATAGGTTGTTGAGCTTCTTCCATTTGCTTGCCAATATCCTGTTAATCCTGGAGTGGTACTTAGAAATTTTTCTTTGTTTTCTCCATATCTTTCAAGCTCTTCTTTTGTTATAGGTCTAGGACCTACTATAGATAAATCCCCTTTCAAGATATTTAATATTTGAGGTAATTCATCTAAGCTTGTTTTTCTCAAAAAGTTTCCAACTTTTGTAACTCTAGGATCATTTTCTAATTTATAATTTTCTTTAAATTCTTTTAACTGCTTCTCACTGAACTTGTTTATCATATTTTCAGCGCCTGATATCATTGTCCTAAATTTATATATATATATTTCTTGTCCATTTTTTCCTATTCTTTTATGCTTGAAAAATACTGTCCCTTTTGAGTCTAATTTTACTATTATTCCAATTGTTAAAAATACAGGAGACAATACTATCAAACCTATTATAGATAATAGGATATCTACTATTCTTTTAGTTGTTCTATAAAATCGTTTTTCCTGCATTGCTTTTTCCTTTATTTTTAAATTAATTCTAATATTATTATTTATTGCAGATACATCAGGTCCTTCTAGTGCCATGTTTATACTTCCTCCTCCGTATTTTTAGCAATTTCTAATTACTTTTTTTCAGTTTATTGAATTAGTTTAATTATATAAAATAACTGATAAATTTTCAAGCTTTTATCTTCTATTTTAGTATATGATAATATTTGATATATTTCAACATTTTTCACAAAAATGTAAAATACTTGTAATATTTTTATTATACTCCAAATTTGATTACTAATATTTGAATAAATAAACGCAGAAGTTTCATGTTTTTTTGTATTTATTATGCGTAAATAAATAATTTTTATAACTTGAAATTTAGATAAAAATGGAAACGATAACTATTGCGTTTTTTTATTAAATATGTGTAAATAGATAATTGATTCCACCATTTGCTATTGCTGTAAGAATCAACATAATTACTCCTGCAGTAAATACTCCTGCAATTATTGAAGGAACTGCTTTTTTAGGTGGCACTTCAAGGAAATTTGCAATTAGTGATCCTGTCCAAGCTCCAGTTCCTGGGAGTGGAATTGCAACAAATATATAAAGAGCGAACGCAGTAGCTGTCTGTAATTTTTTATCTTCTGCTATTTTTTTTGTTGCTTTTTCTGTTACCCAATCAATTATAATTCTAAAAAATTTAATTTTGCCTAATAAATCAAATATTGGCCTTATAAATTTTACAATGAAATAAACTGGCAAGATGTTTCCAATAAAGCTAATAAAAAAAGCCTCTGCATAACTCAAATGAAATGTAAGCACTCCGTACAGGAATTGCCCCTCTTAGTTCAATTATTGGTATCATGCTGATTATCAATGTAATTAAATAACCCATTAAATTTCCTCCTCTATCGCTTTTTGTAACATATCTTTCTTGATTGGTCCTTCCCTTATGATTTTTATGTCTTTGCCATCTAATCTAACTACTGTAGATGCAACACCTATCTTAGTTGGTCCATTATCTACAACGCAATCTGCTTTTTTCAAAATTTCATCATTAATATCTATACTGGTCTTGGCTTTTTCTCCAACAAGATTAAGACTTGTTGCAACTATTGGGCTTCCAAACATCTCTATTACTTTTAATAGAAATTCATCTTGTGGCATTCTTACCCCTATAGTATTTAATCCTGATGTAACTATATCTGGTATTTGCTCATTTTTTTCAATTACCAATGTAAGAGGACCTGGAAAAAAGTTATTTATAATTTTTTCTTCTTGGCAGGAAATATTTTTTGTAACTTTTTTAATCATATCTAAATTTGATACCAAAATACTACAAGGATTTGAGGGTTTTCTTTTTTTAATTTTATATATTTTTTCAACTGCTTTCTCATTCAAGGCATCTGCTGAAATCCCATAAACAGTATCTGTTGGAATAACTACTATTCCGCCATTCTTGATGATTTCTACTACCTCTTTTACTTGTTCATCTATTTGATTTTTGTTTATTTTTATGTATTTCATATCTATTTAAATTTTCTCCTATATTATTGCAATTTTATTGTTATAATTGAACCTTGTTCTATTGATACTCCCTCAGCCACATTTTGGCTTACAACTTTACCACTTCCACTATATGACACATTCAAATTCTTGTCAGATAGCTTTTGTTTTGCTTCTGATAAAGTCAATCCAATCAAGTTTGGAACAGTTACTGATGTTCTAACAGTATTTTCTTCGGTATAAAGTACAACTGTTGCACCTTCCACTACTGATACATTCTTTTGAGGTACTTGCTCCGTAACTAGTACTGAATTACTATTTTTTGTATTTTCACTTATAACTTTAAATCCTAAATTTTCCAACGTTTTCTTAGCTTCTGTTAAAGTTTTATTTGTAACATCTGGTACATTTACTGTTTTTACTGTAGATGTTGTAGCTCCGCTTGAATCCGAATTATCTGAAGCTATTCCCATATATGGTAATATTTCTGACAACATTTTAGAAACTATTGGCGCTGCAACAGTGCTTCCATAAGGATTAACTCCTGATGGTTTATATATTGCAACTAATAGTACTAATTCTGGATTTTCTGCTGGTGCTATTGATATGAAAGAAACTGTATATCCATCTTCTGGTCTGCTTGGTGATGGCTCAGCTGTACCTGTTTTTCCTCCAATAGAATATCCTTTAACTGCTCCGTTTGTTCCTCCACCATCTGTTACTACATATTTCATCATTTCTCTAACAGATTTTGCTGTTTCTTCTGATATAACCTGTCTAACTGTATTTGTTTCTATTTCTTCCTGTGTATTTGTATCCGTATTTACAACTTCTTTTACTATTCTTGGCTGCATAAGTTTGCCATCATTTGCAATAGCTGATACAGCTGTGATTAATTGAAGTGGAGTTATCTCAAATCTCTGTCCGAATGATATAGTTGCAAGTTCTACTGGTCCTACTTTATCAAGATCGTGAAAACTACTTCCACTTTCTCCTGTTATTGCAATTCCTGTTTTTTCAAACAAGCCAAATGCTCTAAAATATTTATATAATGTATTTGCTTTTATTCTTTGGCCCAATTGTATAAATGCACTGTTACATGAATTTCCTACGGCCTGCCTCAATGTTTGTACTCCATGCACTTTAGAATTAGCACATTTTATTGTACGATCTCCTACTTGTATTGAACCTTTGCATGTAAAATCTCCTGCGACATCAACTTGTGTTATATTTTCTTCCAATGCTGTTGCTGCAACTAATAATTTAAATGTAGATCCTGGTTCATATGTACGCATAAAGTTTCTATCTGACCATTGTTCTGCTAGCAATTTACTTCTTTCTTCGTTTGATATTGTCTGTTTTTCTTCTTCCTCGCCTTTGTTATTCTCTTTGTTCTCGTCATTTTTATTTTCATCTTCTTTTTCACTAATCAAGGTAAATGGGGTGTTTAAATCATAACTTGGGTATGTTGCCATTGCAAGAATATCACCAGTATCTGGTTTCATAACTATTGCACTTCCTGCCATAGCTTTGTTTTTTTCTACTCCCTCTGCTAGATGTTTTTCTACTATTGTTTGTATGTCAACATCTATTGTAAGGTATAAATCACTTCCATTTTCTACCTCAACATATTGTTGAGCATTATCTGATATCTCTTCTCCATTTACGTTTGCTGTTGTTACTATTTTTCCAGATGTTCCTTGCAATGTTGTATTCCATTTATGTTCTATTCCGTATAATCCTTGTGAATCTGTTCCTGTAAATCCTATTACATGTGCAGCTAATGTTCCATAAGGATAGTATCTTTTGTTATCTTCATCTATATTTATTCCTGAGGTTATTTTATTATCACTCATCCATTGTTTTAGTTTATCAACTAAATCTTGTTCAACTTTTTTTATAATTGTTTCGACTGAATTTTTACTCTGAACTTGTGCTAGAACTGTTTCATAATCAAGGCTAAATATTTCTGATAAGCCATGAGCTACCTTCTCTTGCAATGCTTTTGTTTCTGCATCTCCTGTTTTTATAAATTTTGATGGATTTATCGTTATTGTATCTACTGAAGCACTTACCGCTAAAGCTTTTCCATTTGTATCATATATTCCGCCTCTTGTAGGGCTTATTATTTTATTTAATGTTTGTTGTCTTGATGCAAGTTCTTTTAACTCTGCTCCTTCTACAAATTGTATCCAGCCTATTTTTATGATTAGTAGAAAAAATACGACAAAAGCCACAGAGATGATGGGTATCATTCTTTTGGCTATATCTATTTTTTTATTATTTTTATTTTTTTTCTTTTTCAATATTTTTCACCAAAAATATTGTATATTAAATTTGTGTAAAAATCAATAGTTGATGTATAAAAAAGATCAGCCAGAAGAATTTCTCTTTTGGCTGATTTATATATAGAAAGGAAAGCGAAGTTAATGTGTTTTTCTGTTTGTGTGATTATATTTTCCTATAAATCTATTTTGATAATCTATATACATTATTTGTTGCATCCCATGTAGCTGATACACCCTCATATAAGCATACTACTGGGCGAAGGCCACAAGTTCCCCAAAGACCTGATGTGGTACCAATGGAGCCTTTACCATTTGCCGTGAGCACATACAGACAATCGCTGCTTTCATACGGGTCTGGTGCTGCCATCCAATACCCATAAAGATTAAGCATGTCATCTTGGAACTTGTCCTCGTTATTTGGAAACCAAAGTGGCTCCTCTGGAAATTCTTGTTTAGAGTGACTCGGATTCATTAATCCTACATTGCATCCGTAAGTACCCTTTGAAAGATAAATTATATAGTATGAATTATCACTATGGTACTCCTTCCAGCTATTATACCACATTTCCACCGTTGGACCACCTATTGCATACTGTCCAAAACCTTTAGAGTCTTTAAACAAATACCAATTATCCGGATTTAATAACTTAGAAACTTTATTAATACCTCCGCGCGCCAGGTTCAGAAGCAAAGGCACTAACCCTCAGTTCTCGAACCCAAAATAGATGCTCTATGTCATCAGGCGAAGTTGGAATAGGCTGATAATCTGGAACACTCTTCCAATCCCAACAATATTTTGCGTCATCACCGTAGGCGCTAGTCATACCTGCCCTACTTCCGGCAGTTGGATTTAGTATTGTTTTATTTGTTACAAAATCATCTGCTATTATGAATACCCTTTTTGCTTCTTGATCATTATAGAATATTTTCCAGTCATAGTCATTTGTATTATTATCTATATCTACATCATAATCTACATATTTTCCATAGTCTGATGATGCTACTGTATCTGTAATAGGTTTTCGAACTGTTACTGTGCATGTTGCACTTGCTCCTCCTCCGTCTGTTGCCGTTGCTGTAATTACTGTTGTTCCTTCAGCTAATGCTGTTACTGTTCCGTTTGATACTGATGCAACTGTTCCTACACTACTTGTCCACTTTAATGTTTTGTTTGCTGCTCCTGTTGGTCCTACTGTTGCTGTTATCGTTCCTGTTTTCTTTGTTGATGTGTTTAATGTCATTGTTGTTGGGTTTAATACTATACTTGTTACTAATTGTTGTCTATTTACTGTTTTTGTGTTTGTTGATGTATTTCCTGAGTTGTCTTCTGTTGTTACTTTTATTGTGTATGAACCTACTGCCTTGAGTGTTATTTGTGTTGCTTTTGTTATTGTTCCTTCTGATTTTTCTGGTCCTTCTATCGTATATGTTGTAGTATTGATTCCTGTTTGGAAGTTTCCTTGTTCTACTCCTGGTGTTAGTGTTACTGTTATGTCTGATGTGTAGTTTGTATT
>CANQMI010000001.1 GCA_947624905.1 uncultured Clostridia bacterium | reverse complement strand
AAAGGAGTTTTTTGTCTATATTATCGCTAAAGCTTTTTTGAACCCCCAGCCTAGCTGGGGGTTTTAGAAAACAAAAAGAGACACTTCATACTGAAGTGTCTCTTTTGACATCATTCTTCGTCTGAACTTTCTCCCACAGTACTGTCAGATTCAGAATTTTCCTTCGGATCAGAAATTTCAACAGGAGCTTTCCTATAATGCCTATAAATGCAAGCTCCTTCCTGAACATCATCACTTCCGAATCTTTCATCATAGAATGGAGAAGGGATAAAAGGCTTTTTCTTACCTTTGACATCAGACATAGCTAGATGCCTCCTTTACATAATGTAACTAACATTATACTATAAATAAAATAAAATTTCAAGAAAATTTCAAGAAAAAAACTTGTAATTATTTTTATTATTGATATAATAATAAGAGCTTATAAAATTAAAAAAGAAAAGAGGACGATAAAATGAAAAAAGTTGCAATTCTCGCAAATGGTGGAGATGTTTCAGGATTTAATGCTGTTATTAGAGGAATCGTAAAAATGGCAGAACTAAATGGCATTAAATGTTATGGATTTATAGAAGGATATAAAGGATTACTTGAAAACAATTATATTAAACTTGATTCATATACAAACGCATCAGGAATTCTATATAAAGGTGGATCAATTATAGGTTCATCTACAAACGCGAATGTATTTAATTATAAAGTAGAAGAGAATGGAAAAACGGTATATAAAGATTTATCAGATGTTTGTCTAAAAAATGTTAAAAAAGATGGAATTGATTGTATATTTACATTAGGAGGAGATGGAACTCAAAAGTCAGCAAGAGACTTATATCTAAAAGGATTAAATGTAATTGGAGTTCCAAAAACTATAGATAATGATGTTGCTTGTACAGATGTTACATTTGGATACAATACAGCTGTATCAGTTGCAACAGAAGCATTAGACAGACTTCATTCTACAGGAGAAACACATCACAGAGTAATGGTACTTGAAGTAATGGGAAGATATGCAGGATGGATAGCACTAGAGTCTGCAATAGCTGGAGGCGGAGATGTTGCTTTAATTCCAGAGATACCATTCGACTTGAAGCTAGTTGCTAAAAAGATTAAAGAAAGAATGAAAAAAGGAAAGAGATTTAGCTTAGTTGTTGTTGCAGAAGGAGCAGTTCCAAAAAATCGGTGAAGTAACAGTAAAAGATATAAGAGATAATGGAAAAGGAGTAGATAATACTAAACTTGGTGGAATCGGAGAAAAGGTAGCAGCAGAACTTCAAAAACTTACAGGATTAGAAGCTAGAAATACAACACTTGGATATATGCAAAGAGGAGGAACTCCAACAGCTTATGATAGAGTATTATCAACTAAGTATGGAACAAAAGCAATGGAATTAGCACTTCAAGGAAAATTTGGTGTACTTACAGTTTTAAAAAATGGCAAATTAAGCTCAGTTCCACTAGAAAAAGTTGTAGGTAAAAATAAAGAAATAGGAGCTGTTTCTGGAAATACAAAAGAAAGCAATTTAAGAAGAGTTACAATGGATGATGATTTAGTTAAAACTGCTAGAAATATTGGCATTTCATTGGGAGATTAAATAGATAGGAGTTAAACCTTTATGATTGACTTTAAAGAAATTATAGCAAAAGAAATTGCAAAAGTTACAGAATTGAATTATCAGGAAATAATAATTGGAATTGAAACTCCAAAAGAAAAAGAACAAGGGGACTATGCTTTCCCTTGTTTTAGGCTTGCTAAGATTTTGAAAAAATCGCCACAGATTATTGCACAAGACATACAAGAAAAAATTGAATTAGATCAAACATTAATAGAAAAAATAGAAGTAATCAGTGGATATATAAACTTTTTTGTAAAAAAAGATACATTAGTAAAAACTGTAATAGATGAATTCCAAGAAAAGGACGAAGAATATGGAAAATCAGATATCGGAAAAGGCAAAAATATAATAGTTGAATACTCATCACCTAATATTGCAAAACCATTTCATATAGGACATTTAAGAACAACATTAATAGGAAATGCACTATACAATACTTATAAATATCTAGGATATAATACTATTCGGAATTAATCATCTTGGAGATTATGGCACTCAATTTGGAAAAATGATAGAAGGATATAAACTCTGGAGCAAAGAATATAAATTTGAAAATCCAATAGAAGATTTAACAGATATATATGTAAGAATAAATGAACTTTGCAAACAAGATGAAAACGTACTTGAAAAATGCAGAGATAATTTCAAAAAGCTTGAAGAAAAACAAGAATATGAAGTAGAACTCTGGAACAAACTAAAAGATCTTAGTTTAAAAGAGTTTAATAAAATATATGATTTATTAGGAGTAAAGTTTGATTCATTAAACGGAGAAGCTTTCTATGCGGACAAGCTAGAAGAAGTAATTGATATACTTGATAAATCAGGAAAACTTGTTGAATCAAATGGAGCGAAAATAATAGATCTAACAGAACAAGGAATGACACCTTGCATAATCTGTAAATCAAATGGATCAAGTATATATGCAACTCGTGATTTAGCTGCTATACTCTATAGATCAAGAACATACGATTTTGACAAATGCTTGTATGTAGTTGCCTATGAGCAGAATTTACATTTTAAACAAATCTTTGAAGTTGCAAAATTACTTGGGATAGATCAAAAGTATATAGATGGGCTAGAACACGTATCTTATGGAATGGTACACTTGAAATCTGGTAAAATGTCTACACGCGAAGGAAATGTTATAAAAGTTCAAGACTTACTAGACGAAGCAATTGAAAGAGCAGGCAAAATTTTGGAAGAAAAGAATCCAAATATTGAAAACAAAAACGATATAGCAGAAAAAGTAGGAATTGGTTCAATCATATTTAATGATTTATCAAACAGTAGGATTAAAGATGAAATATTTGATTGGGATACAATTTTAAATTTTCAGGGTGAGACAGGACCTTATATTCAATATATGTATGTAAGAACTAAAAGTATTATTGATGCTGTAAATGATGAACTTGATGTTAATCAACTTGATATCAATAATCTGCTTGATGATGACTCAATAGAAGTCATAAAAAATATTTATAATTTCAAAAATATACTTATAAGCGTTACAGAAAAAAATGAACCATACATATTAAGCAGATATTTAATAGAACTTGCAAAAAATTATAGTGTTTTCTATAATAACCATAAAATCTTAGTACAAGATAAAAGTGTTGCAAACAGTAGGATTTATCTAACATACATGACAAATAAAATATTACAAAAAGGTGCTCAGATATTAGGAATGAAAATGCCAGATAAAATGTAATTGTAAATTCTATGTGTATTTTGTTGATTTTTATGAAAATATGAGATATAATGAATAAATAAAAAATTGATATACAAAAGGAGAGACTATGGGAGCAAAAAGAATGAAAACAAAAGAAGACGAAGATAATATCAAGACTAAAAAAAGAAAAGGTGGCAAAAAAAAGAAGAGACATCTATTCTTGAAAACAGTAATTTTATTATTGGTAATTATTGTCATTTTAGCAGGAGTATTTGTAGGTTATGTATATAGTAAGTATTCAAGATTGAATCGTGAAGTAATAGATAAAAATGAAATAGAAATAAATGCAGATGTACCAGAATATCATGGATATTTGAATATACTTTTACTTGGAGTGGATTCAAGAAACAACACATATACAGGAACACTAAGCGACTCAATAATGATAGTAAGTATAAATCAAGATACAAAAGATGTCAAAATTGCATCAGTTTATAGAGACTGTTATTTAAAAGTTGGAAACTCATTAGATAAGATAACTCATGCTTTCGGAAAAGGAGGAGCAAAAGCTTCTTTAAGTGCAATTAACACTAATCTAGACTTAGATATCACTGAATATGTTGCAGTTAACTTCGAAGTTGTAGTAGATGTAGTAGACGCCGTTGGTGGAATTGATATGGAAATATCAAATGAAGAAGCAAAATATATAAATACTTATATCAAGGAAATAAACAGAGTTACACATCATTCATCTAAACAAATTACAAAAGGTGGAAATTATCACCTTGATGGTGTACAAGCATTAGCATATTCAAGAATAAGATATACATCAGGTGGAGACTACAAGAGAACAGAAAGACAAAGAACAGTGCTAAATAAAGTATTTGAAAAAGTAAAAACAATGAATCTTGTACAATTAAATACAATAGCAGATAAAGTGCTAGACGAAATATCAACAAATATTTCAACTCAACGAATATTCGAACTATTAAAAAATGCAACTTCATACAATATAGCAGAAACAAGAGGATGGCCTGACAGTGAAAATGGTGGAATTAAAGGATATCAACCAGGAACTGTATGGTATGGAGCACCAGTTAATTTAGCAAACCAAGTAAAAGAATTACATGAATATTTATTTGACGAAGAAGATTATGAACCATCAGCAACGGTTCAGTCAATAAGCGATTTAATCACGAAAACAACGGGATACAAGTAAAATAAAAATAAAATCTTACATGCGTATGTAAGATTTTATTTTTATTGTATTAAAACATATTACAAGCATAATGTGATAAAAATTTGACAAATACTATAAAAATAATGTAGAAGAATAATAAAATTTCTATTGACTTTTTTCATGTTTTAATAGATAATAAATATATTGGATACAAAAGATTTTTTAAATAAACAAAGGAGGAAATTTTTATGTATTTATTCAATAAAATAACAGTAAACCCACAACTGCCAAAAAGGATAGAAAAACTTTCAGTTATCGCAAATAACCTATGGTGGTCATGGAATTCTGATTTTCTAAAATTATTTAAAATGATTGATATAGATTTATGGGAAAATATAGGAAAAAACCCAGTTAAATTCTTGAAAATGGTACCACAAGAAAAACTAGAAGAATATGCCAAAAATTCTGATTTTTTGAAAGAATATGATAGAATAGTTGAAAATTTTGAAGGATATATGAATAGCAAAAACACATTATTTTCAAAAAAATATCCAGATAATAAAAACGACTTGATTGCATACTTCTCAGCTGAATATGGACTAGATGAGACTGTTCCAATATATTCAGGTGGACTTGGAATACTTTCAGGAGACCATCTAAAATCAGCAAGTGATTTAGGAGTTCCACTAGTTGGAGTAGGTCTTTTATACAGAAAAGGATTTTTCCATCAAGTAATAAATAGAGAGGGAAGGCAAGAAAACGTATATAAAGATATAGAATTAGAGAATCTTCCAATTACTCCTGTAAAAGATGAAAAAGGAAATGATTTAATAATTGACTCAAGGATACAACGCAAAAGACTATATTTGAAAGTATGGCAAATAAATGTAGGAAGAGTTAAACTATATCTTTTAGATTCAGATATAGATGAAAATACAGATCAAGATTTTAGAGAAATAACACAAGTATTATATGGTGGAGATCAAGAGACAAGAATAAGACAAGAAATAGTTTTAGGTATGGCAGGTACAAACCTATTAGATAGATTAGGATTAAAACCAACTGTTTACCACATGAATGAAGGACATTCTGCATTCATGCTTCTTGAACTTTCAAGAAAATTAGTAGAAGAAAAACAAATATCATTCAGAAACGCAATGACAATAGTTTCATCAAAGACTGTATTTACAACACATACACCAGTTCCAGCAGGAAATGATATATTCCCAGTAGAATTAATGGAAAAATACTTCAAAAATTTCTGGCCAAGACTTGGTATAGAAAGAGAAGAATTTTTAAGACTTGGAATGAATCCAAAAAAAGAGATGGAACCTGGATTTAATATGGGAATATTTGCTCTTAAAATTTCAGGCAAAAAGAATGGAGTTAGCAAACTTCATGGTGGAGTTTCAAGAGAATTATTCGGAGACGTTTGGCCAGATATTGCAGCAAATGAATCACCAATTACATATGTAACAAACGGAATACATACTTGCTCATGGCTAGCTCCTTCACTAAAAGAACTATATAATAAATATTTAACTCCATATTGGCAAGATAATATTCATTTGGAAAACACATGGAAGAAGATTAACAATATCCCAGATAGAGAATTGTGGGATGCACACTACCAAAGAAAAGTCAAACTCATGAAATTAGTTAGAGAAAATACTATAAATAGACTTAGAAGAAATGGTGTAAGATATGAAGAAATAATGGAGATAGTTTCTAAACTAAGTCCAGATAAATTGACTATAGGATTCGCTAGAAGATTTGCAACATATAAAAGAGCAACTTTGATATTTAGAGATTTAGAAAGAATAACTCAAATATTAAATAATAGTAATACACCAGTACAAATAATATTTGCTGGTAAAGCTCATCCTCATGATATAGAAGGACAAGAACTAATTAGACAAATACATGAAATTTCTATGAAACCACAATTTAAAGGTAAAATATTCCTACTTGAAGATTATGATATTGCAATGTCAAGACATTTAATAAGTGGAGTTGATGTTTGGTTAAATAATCCAAGAAGACCTATGGAAGCTTCAGGAACAAGTGGACAAAAAGCAGCAATAAATGGTGTTATAAACTTCTCAATATTAGATGGTTGGTGGGTTGAAGGATATAACAAAGAAAATGGATGGATAATTGGTAAAAACCAAGATTATGATTCATATAGTCTTCAAGATGATGAAGATTGCCAGAGCATATATAATACACTTGAAAATAAAATTATCCCTGCTTATTATAGTCAAGAAGATGGAGAGAATTTTTCTAAGGAATGGGTAAAAATAATGAAAAATTCTATTACATCTAACGGATGGAAATATAGTACATCAAGAATGGTATTAGAATATACAGAAAAATTATATTTACCACTATGCAACTTATATAATAAATATTATTCAGAACTTGAAAATGTTGCAAATTTAAATGCTTGGATAGATGAAATAAAAAATAGATGGGACAAAATTCAGATTACACAATCAAATAACTTAGATAATGTAACAATAGATGCAGGAAACAATATTGAAGTAAGATGCAAAGTAGATATGCAAAATATTAATCCAGACAATATTTCTGTACAAGTTTATTCAGGAAAAGTTTTAGATGCCGGAATATTAGAAGATATAAAAATTACAGAAATGGAAAGAATAGATAAAGATTCAAATGAATATAAAGCAAAAATAGAATTAACAACTGGAGGAAACTACGGATATACATTTAGAATAATGCCAAAGCATGAAATGATACTTGATGTTCAAAATTTAAATCTTGTAAAATGGATAACATCAGAAACAAAAGAAAATAAATCAGAAACGGAAGATGTATCAGAAACAGAAGTAAAAGAAGATATGTCAGAAGCAGAAACAAAAGAAAATTAAAAAACTTTAAAAAAACTATTGCAAATAATATAGCAAAACATATATAATAATATCATAAAAACAAAAGAAAATAAAAGGAGTGAAAATTATGTTAGTAATAGATTTAACACAACCATTAACTACATTGTTATGTGTAGCAGTTTTAGTTGCATTAATATTTTTAGGACATGAATTAAAAAATTCAATTGCACCAGGTATCGCATTAGGATTATCAACATTATTGATAGTCTTACACGCAGTTCAATTATATGTATTTACAGATGCTTATGCAAATTATACTGCTATATTATCTACATCAATAATTTATGATTTTGCATTTGTTTTAGTAAGCTACTTAGCATATCTTTGGATAGATGATATTGAAGCAAAAGTAAAAAATAAAAAGAGCATAGATGATAGTTTAGAGTGGTTCTGGAAAAAAATTTAGGTTTTATGAGAAAGGACATTTAAATGAGCAATAAAACATTTTATATTACAACTCCAATTTACTATCCAAGTGGTAAATTTCATATAGGTACAGCATATACAACTGTGCTTGCCGATACAATAAAAAAGTATAAGAAGCTTAGAGGCTATGACTCTAGGCTTCTTACTGGGCTTGACGAACATGGACAAAAAATAGAAGAAGTGGCAAAAAAACAGGGAAAATCTCCACAAGAATATGTTGATGAAATGGCAGATTATGCAAAAAAAATGTGGAAAACAATGCAAATAGAATATGATGATTTCATCCGCACAACTGAGGAGAGACACACAAAGATAGTAGAAGAAATATTTGATAGATTGATGAATCAAGGCGACATATATCAAGGAGAATATCAGGGATGGTATTGTACTCCTTGCGAAACCTTCTTTACAGAGACACAATTAGTAGATGGAAAATGCCCAGACTGTGGTAGAGATGTTCATAAAATGAAAGAAGAAGCATATTTTTTCAACATGAAAAAATATACAGATCGACTCATAAAATTTTATCAAGAAAATCCACACTTCATAGAACCAGAATCAAGAAGAAATGAATTATTCAATAACTTCATAAAACCAGGACTTGAAGACTTATGCGTAACCAGAACAAGTTTCAATTGGGGAGTAAAAGTTAGAAAAGATCCAAAACACGTAGTATATGTTTGGCTTGATGCTTTAGTTAACTATATAACGGCATTAGGATATTTATCAGATAATGATGAATTATTCAAAAAATACTGGCCAGCAAATCTACAGATTGTTGGAAAAGATATAATAAGATTTCATGGAATATATTGGCCAATATTCTTGATGGCACTTGATTTACCAATTCCAGAAAAAATTTATGCACATGGATTTATAATGATGAAAGATGGAAAAATGTCAAAATCAAAAGGAAATGTTATATATCCAGAGATGCTTGTAAATAGATATGGACTTGATGCTACAAGATATTTCCTACTAAGAGAATTTGCATTTGGACAAGATGCTGTTTTTTCTCCAGAAGGATTTGTAGAGAGATTTAATTTTGATTTATGCAATGATCTAGGAAATCTTCTAAATAGAACAATTGGAATGATTAATAAATATTTTGGAGGAGTAGTTCCAAAATATGATGGATGCGTAAACGAATATGATAAAAAATTAGAAGAAGAAACCATTGAATATATTAAAAAATATCAAGAGTATATGGATAACTATCATATAAGCAATGCCTTAGAAGAAGTTTGGAAAGCGATTTCTATAACAAATAAATATATAGATGAAACTATGCCTTGGGTATTAGCAAAAGAAGAAAAAACTGATGAACTAAGGTCTGTAATGTATCATCTAATGGAAAATTTAAGAAAATTCGCAATAATGCTAAAACCTGCTATAGAAAATACATCAAAAGAAATATTTAGACAATTAGGCATAGAAGACCAAACTTTGAAATCATATGATAGCATATATAAATATCAAGTGTTTGATCAAGATATTAAAGTTATAGAAAAGGGAGAACCTTTATTTACAAGATTAGATACTGAAACAGAAATCGAATATATTAAAAATGAAATGAAAAAAACAGGGATTTAATAAATAAGTGGGACAATAATATGTATTTGCAAAGATGTGCATCCCAATGACTAACAAAAGAGAAGCAAATATAAAACATCTTTCAAGGATATATTATTGTCCCTATTTTTGAATTATATTCAAGCAAAGGATGCGGTATATATGGGAAAATTAATTGTAATAGATGGCACTGATGGTAGTGGAAAACAAACTCAACTTGAAATACTTGAAAAAAATTTAGAAAAAGAAAATATAGAATATAAGAAAGTGGAATTTCCTAATTATGATTCACCTTCATCAAGTCTAGTTAAAATGTACTTATCGGGTGAATTTGGCCAAGATGCACAATCTATTAGTCCATATATTGCATCAACTTTTTATGCAGTAGATAGATATGCTACATATAAAAAAGAATTTCAAGAATACTATGAAAATGGTGGATTAATATTAGCTGACAGATACACGACAGCAAATATGGTACATCAAGCAGGTAAAATAAAAGATAAGGATGAAAGAAAAAAATTTTTAGATTGGCTTTGGGATTTAGAATTTAATATATACAAAATTCCAATTCCATCAAAAGTATTTTTCTTGAATATGCCTGTTGAATATTCCATGAAATTGACTCAAAATAGAAAAAATAAATTTGACCAAAATGCAAAAAAAGATATACACGAGAGTAACATAAAGCATTTGGAAGATAGCTATAATGCAGCATGTGAACTTGCTAAGATATATGGCTGGTCTGAAATTCAATGTATCAAGGATGGAAATGTAAGAACAAGAGAAGATATAGGAGAAGAAATTTTTAATATAGTAAAGGAAATATTATAAATATGAAAATCGGCTTTTTCGGTGGATGCTTCAATCCTCCTACAAATGCTCATTTAAACTTAGTTAAAATGGCAAAAGAAAAGTGCAAACTTGATAAAGTAGTATTTGTGCCTGTTGGAGATTTTTATCCAAAAAAAGATTTAGCACATGCTCAAGATAGATATAATATGCTTGAAATTCTATGTAAAAATCAAGATGGATTAGAAGTATCTGATATAGAATTAAACACAAATCAAGAATTATTCGCAATTGATGCGTTTAGATTAATTGAAAATCAATATAAACAGGATGATATATACTTTATAATGGGTGCTGATAATTTTATAAATATTGCAAATTGGAAAGACACTGATGAACTAGCTAATTACAACTACATAGTTTTTGAAAGGGAACACATTGCTATAAATAAATTTATAGATGAAAATCATTTAGTTGATAAATATAAAAACAAAATACAGATAATAGAAAACAATGATTATAAAAATTTTAGAGCAACTGATGTTAGAAAAAATATCAAGGAAAATAATATAAAAAACAATGATTTAATCTCAAAAGAAATATTAGATTATATCTTGAAAAATAATATGTATAAATAACTATATTTTTGCTTTTAAATTTTCAAAATTATTATTTTAATAAAATTTTAAAAAAATTAACAAAAATGAATTAATTTATGGTAAAATAAAAAAGAAATTAAATAATGAAAGGAAGATTATTAAAATGAGCGAAGCAAAATACAAACGAATATTATTAAAACTAAGTGGAGAAGCACTAGCTGGAGATAATAAAACAGGAGTATATGCAGATGTAATTGGAAGTATCTGTGATCAAATAAAAAAAGTAGTTGACCTAGGAGTACAAGTAGGAATAGTTGTAGGAGGAGGAAACTTTTGGAGAGGTAAGTATGGACATCAAATGGAGAGAACAACTTCTGACTACATGGGAATGCTCGCAACTGCGATGAATGGTTTAGCACTTCAAGATACACTTGAATCAAGAGGCGTTAAAACAAGACTACAAACAGCAATTGAAATGAGACAAATAGCTGAGCCATACATCAAAAGAAAAGCAATAAAACATTTAGAAAATGGAAGAGTAGTGATTTTTGCTTGTGGAACAGGTAACCCATATTTTACGACAGATACAGCAGCAGCATTAAGAGCAGCAGAAATAGATGCAGAAGTTATATTGCTTGCAAAAACAATAGATGCTGTATATTCAGCTGATCCTAAGATAGATCCTAAAGCTGTTAAATATGATAAAATTACATATCTTGATATATTAAATCAAGATTTGAAAGTAATGGATTCAACTGCAACATCATTGTGCAGAGATAATCATATTCCTCTTAGAGTATTTGCAATAGCTGATCCAGAAAACATTGTAAAAGTAGTCAAGGGTGAAAATATTGGTACAATAGTTGAATAAAATGAAGTATCAATTCAATAAAATTAATTAAATGAAAGGAAATTTATATGGATTTTAGTAAAATTGAAGAAAAGATGAATAAAACAATAAGTGTTTTACAAGAAAACTTTGCCGAAGTTAGAGCAGGAAGGGCAAACCCAGCAATATTAAATAAAGTCAAGGTAGATTACTATGGAACACCAACTCCAATAAATCAAGTAGCAGGAATATCTGTTCCAGAAGCAAGATTAATAGTTATACAACCTTGGGATATGAGTATTTTGAAAGAAATAGAAAAAGCAATTCTTGCATCAGATATAGGAATTACTCCAAATAATGATGGTAAAGTTATAAGATTGTCTTTCCCTGAACTTAATGAAGAAAGAAGAAAAGAGATTGTAAAAGATATAAGAAAAACAGCTGAAGAAGCAAAAGTATCTATTCGTTCTATAAGAAGAGATGGAATTGACGAGGCAAAACAATCTGAAAAAGATGGAGAAATGACAGAAGACGATTTAAGAAATGCAGAAAATCAAATACAAAAAATAACAGATAAAAAAATAGAAGAAATAGATAAAATACTTGAAAACAAAGAACAAGAAATAATGAAAATATAGCTATATTTAATGGAGAATCAAAAATGGATTTTAATGAAAAATTAAAAAAATATGCAGATATTATAAACTCAGAACTTGAAAAATATGTTAGAAGAGAAGAATGCCCAGAAAAAATTCTAAATGACTCAATGGAATATAGTTTAATCAGTTCTGCTAAAAGATTAAGACCTATACTTATGATATCTTCATATCAACTATTTCAAGATGATTATGAGAAAGTATTTCCATTTGCGATAGCCATGGAAATGATTCACAATTTTTCGCTTATCCATGATGATTTGCCAGCATTAGATAATGATGATATAAGACATGGAAAGCCTACGAATCACAAAAAATTTGGCGAAGTAACTGCAATTCTTGCAGGAGATGCTCTTTTAAATGGTGCGTATCAAGTAATAAGTCAAGACATTTTAAATACATCAGATGATAATGAATTAAAAAAGAAAATTCGTGTATTCAATGAAATAACCCATGGAACCGATAGAATGATAGCTGGAGAATATGTTGATACAGAATTCGAAGGACAGGAAATTTCTAATGAGTATTTGGAATATATGCACAATAATAAAACAGGAGCTCTCATAAAAGCTTCAGTTAGAATAGGTGCAATACTTGCTGATTCAAGTGATCAAGATTTAGATATTTTGACGAGCTATGCTGAGAAAATAGGTTTAGCTTTTCAAATAAAAGATGATATATTGTCAGAAATCGGAGATGAAAAAATACTTGGAAAACCTGTTGGCAATGACAGAGAAAAAAATAAAGTAACATTTGTTACAAAATATGGATTAGATAAGGCAAAAGAAATATTAGAAAAAATTACAGCAGAGGCCACACTCATCATTGATAAATATGGAGCAAATGGAGAATTTTTAAAAGAACTAGCATTATATATCAAGAATAGAGAAAAATAAAACAAGAAGGGAAGAATTATAAAATCATGAACGAAATTCCAAACCACATTGCAATAATAATGGATGGAAATCGAAGATGGGCAAGAGAAAATGGAATTAGCATCAGTATGGGACACAAAGAGGGAGCAGAAACTCTCAAACGAATAACACGATATGCTAATAAAATTGGAATAAAATATATGACGGTTTACGCATTTTCAACCGAAAATTGGAAAAGAAGTGATGACGAAGTATCAGCATTGATGTTGCTTTTTAAAAATTATTTGGATGATTTAATAGCAACAGTTGATGTTGAAAATATAAAAGTCAAAATATTTGGACACATAGAAAGTCTTCCAAAAAGTTTACAGGATGCAATAAAAAAAGCCATGAAAAAAACGGAAAATAATACGGGAACAAAGCTTTGTATAGCATTTAATTACGGAGGAAGAGATGAAATAACAAATGCAGTAAAAAACATTGCAAAAGATGTTCAAGAAAATAAAATTACAATTCAAGATATCAATGAAAAATTAGTATCAAGCTATCTTTATACAAAGGATGAACCTGATCCAGATTTATTAATCAGGACTAGTGGAGAAATAAGATTAAGCAACTTTTTACCTTGGCAGTTAGTTTATTCAGAATTTGTATTTATAAATAAATATTGGCCAGATTTTTCCGAACAGGATTTAGATGAGGCAATAGAAACTTTTAAAAAAAGAAATAGAAATTTTGGAGGTAAATAATTCGTGGATATTAAAAGAGTTTTAACTTCGCTACTTGGATTACCAATTATTGCATTAATATTAATATATGGAAACAATACGGTTATAGACATAGTTTGTGCATTAGTGGCGGTAATACGGAATGCAGGAATATTTTGGAGCATTCGAAAAAAGTAAAAATGCAAAACCAATCAGATGGATTGGATATTTAATAGCGGCAAGTATATCAATCCTTAGATTATTTCATCTAGAATCATCACTAGTAAGTGTTGATGTAGATATGATTAATATGATGTTTTGCTTAGTAATATTTGCAGTATTTGTTGTATTTTTCCATGTATTAAATTCTGGAATGAAAACAAGCATAATAGATGGAGCTGTTACAATTTTTGGAATATTATATATACCAGTACTTATAATGTTTATTCCAATAATTTATGCTCAAAAAAATGGTGAAATTTTAATATGGTATGTATTTATATGTGGATGGGCAACAGACGTATTTGCATATCTTGCAGGTAAAACTTTTAACACAAAAAAACATAAATTCAGTAAGATAAGTCCAAATAAATCTATTGAGGGATGTATTGCTGGTGCAATTGGAGCAGTAGTAGTTTCCTTGATATATACGATAATATGTAATACATATTTTTATACTAATATATCATATATATATATTATACTTATTTCTTTAGTATTAAGCATAATAGGTCAAGTAGGTGATTTTTCAGCATCAAGCATAAAAAGATATAATGGAATAAAAGATTACAGTAATTTAATCCCAGGACATGGAGGAATTTTAGATAGAATAGATAGCATAATATTTATAGCACCTCTTGCTTATGTTTTATTAATGAATATATAAATTTCTTGTGATGTTTCAAGGAGGAAGTTTTGAATATTATAATCACAATTATAAAAACTTTGGTATTGCTTGGAGTCTTAGTCATCATCCATGAAGGTGGACACTTTATTGTTGCTAAACTTTGCAAAATAAAAGTAAATGAATTTAGCATTGGATTTGGAAAAATACTTTTTAGCAAGCAAACAAAAGAAACAAAATATTCTGTACGTCTGATTCCACTTGGTGGATTTGTAAGTATGGAAGGAGAAGAAGAACCTTCAGATGAGAAAGGTTCTTTTAGTAATGCGAGCTTTTTACAAAAAATGCTCATAGTTTTAGCAGGCCCACTTGTCAACATAATTTTTGGAATATTACTATATTTCATTTTGATATCAGTCATTTATAATGTGCAAACAGCATTAAACAGCACCGTAAACTTTCTAGGAGCATTAGTAGAAAGTGTTAAAATATTATTCACTGGAGGAACTACGATAAATGATTTAACAGGCCCAGTTGGAATAGCAAATATTGTTGCACAAACCTCAGGATTTGCAGACTTCATCTATTTATTTTCTGTTATTTCATTATCACTTGGAATAACAAATCTTTTACCAATTCCACCTTTAGATGGAGGAAAATTATTAATATATATTCTTGAAGCAATCAGAAGAAAACCAATAAAAGAAGAAACATCATATAAAATACAAATGCTTGGATTTATGTTTATTTTAGGACTTTCACTATTTGTCATGTATAATGATGTAGTTAAAATATTTTAATCAAACATATTCTTGTAATAAAATTTGTAAATATAATATATTTACAAATTTTAATTGTGATAATAAAGGAAGTGTAGTTAATAAATGAAAATCGGTGTATTTTTGTCAAGAATGCAACCATTGCATATAGGCCATTTAGGAATAATAGAAACAATATTAGAAGAAAATGATAGGCTAATAATATTAATCGGAAGCAAAAATAAATGTGGAACAATAAGGAATCCACTTGATATATCCATAAGAAGAGAAATTTTAGAGGAAACTTTATCAGAAAAATATGGACAAGACTACCAAAAAAGAATAACAATAATTGAACTACCTGATTGGAGTATGGAAACAGATACTAGTTCAAATCAAGAATGGGGAAGATATCTCTATTATAATATTGTATCAAGAGCTGAACAGAAAAATTTTTCAATTTATTTTTCTGACTCACCAGAAATAATCAAGGGCTGGTTTGATGATGAATTAATCGAAAGAATAAATTTTAGATTATTTGAGAGAAAAAATATGTTTCAAGGTGTATCGTCAACTCAGGTGAGAGAAGCTTTTTTAAATAATGACAGAGAATACATAGAAAAAAGTTGCCCAAATGCAGTATTAAAACGATATCAAGAACTAGAAAGAATAATCAAGGAAGTACAAAAAAATCCAAAAAAAGACTATGAAATAGAATAAGAAGGGGAAAAAATGAAAGTTGCAGATTTTGATTATGAGCTACCAGAAGAATTAATTGCTCAAGTTCCAATCGAAAAAAGAGATATGTCAAGATTAATGGTATTAGATTGTAAAAAACAAACATTGGAGCATAAAATTTTTACAGATGTTATAGATTATCTTGAACAAGGAGATTGCCTTGTAATAAATGATACAAAAGTAATACCAGCAAGACTATATGGAAAAAAATCAACAGGTGCAAATGTAGAATTTCTTTTATTGAAGCAGTTAGATGGAGATATCTGGGAGAGTATAGTAAGACCAGGAAATAAACTAAAACCAGGAACTAAGGTAACATTTGGAGATGGAATACTTGAGGCAGAAATCTTAGATATCTTGAATGATGGAACACGAAAAGTAAAATTTACTTATGAGGGAATTTTTAATGAAATATTAGATAAAATAGGACTTATGCCACTTCCACCATACATACACGAAGAGCTAAAAGAAAGAGATAGATATCAAACAGTATATGCAAGACATCAAGGCTCTGCTGCAGCTCCGACTGCAGGATTACACTTTACGGAAGAACTTTTGAAAAAAATAGAAGATCAAGGAATAAATGTTGCAAAAGTTACACTCCATGTTGGAATAGGAACATTTAGACCTGTTAAAGAAGAAAATGTAGAAGATCATCAAATTCACTCAGAACACTTTTATGTAACACAAGAAAACGTAGATAAAATAAATCAAGCCAAAAAACAAAATAAAAGAGTAATATCAGTTGGAACGACTTCTTGTAGAGTTCTTGAAAGTATAGCTGATGAAAATGGTATGGTTCATCCTTACGAAGGTGATACAAGTATATACATATATCCAGGATATAAATTTAAATGTATAGATGGATTAATAACAAATTTTCATTTACCAAAATCTACATTATTGATGTTAGTTTCAGCTTTAGCAGGAAAAGAATATATATTAAAAGCATATCAAGAGGCTGTAAAAGAGAAATATAGATTTTTTAGCTTTGGTGATGCAATGCTTATATTAAAGTAGTACTAAACGGAGGAACAAAATAGCAATGACAAATGAAGTAAAACAAGTAAAAGATGTATTTAAAGATTATGATGAAAAAGGACATATTTTAGAATGCCAAATTATAAATGTAAGCCTTTTAAAAAAATCCAATAAATTAGTAATTGAATTGAAATCAGCATATAAGATACAAATCGGAGAACAACTAGCTTTTGAATTTTATTTAAAAAACAAATTTAGAGTTCAAGACGTAGAAATAAAAATTGAGGTTCAAGAACAAAAATCGCAAAAGAACGTAAAAAGCTCTACAGAAAAAGAATCTTTAGAAGAAAAAACAGATGTAATAGTAGGAAGCAAAAGAACAAAAATAGTGGATAAAATCATAAAAGTAAAAGATGTTGGAATAGACAGTGGAAAAGTTACAATTGTTGGAAAAGTAATAAAAAAAGATATAAGAGAACTTAAAACAGGTAAGTTTTTATTAATACTTGATGTCTATGACGGAAGTTCTACAATAACATGTAAAGTATTTGTCGAAGCAAAAGATAAAGACAAAGTAATGGAAAGAATTAGCTCAGCACCTAGAATAACAGTTAGTGGTAATGCACAATTTGATCCATATTCAAAAGAAGTAACAATAATTACAAGAACTATATTAGAAACAGAAGCACAAACTCAAGAAACAAGAATGGATAGAAGCCAAGAAAAAAGAGTAGAACTACATATGCACACGCAGATGAGTCAAATGGACGGAGTAAGTGATGTAGTAGATTTAATAAATAGAGCAAGAAAATGGGGAATGAAATCAATTGCAATAACAGATCATGGAGTTGTTCAAGCTTTTCCTGCAGCAAATCATGTTGTAGAAGATAATCAAAATGATATAAAAGTATTATATGGTGTAGAAGCATACTTAGTTCCAGATGGCCAAACTAGTGTATACAATTCTAAGAACCAATCTCTTGACACAGAATACTGTGTATTAGACATAGAAACAACAGGACTTTCATATAGAACAGAAAAGATAACAGAATTTGGAGCAATTAAAATAAAAAATGGAGAAGTTATAGATACGTTTGAATGCTTTGTAAATCCAGAAAAACCAATACCTTATGAGGTAATAAAAGTTACGCACATCACTGATGATATGGTAAGAGATGCGGAAACAATTGATAAAGTTCTGCCAAAATTTTTGGAATTTGCAGGAGATAGTGTATTAGTTGCACATAATGCAAATTTTGATATAGGATTTATTAGACACTTCGCAGAAATACAAGGACTAAACCTTGATAATACATATATTGATACCCTAGCAATAGCAAGAGAAATGTTTCCTGAATATAAAAGACATAAGCTAGGAATAATAGCTGAAAATTTAGGGATAAGAGTAGATGTTGCACATAGAGCTTTAGATGATGTCAAAACATTAGTTAAAGTATTTCAAGTTATGCTTGAAAAATTGAAAGAGCAGGGAGTAGAAAAGCTAAATGAAATTGACAACGTATTTCAAGAAAATATGAATTTAAAGCAACTTCCTACATACCATGCAGTTATACTAACGAAAGATTATGTGGGACTAAAAAATCTATATAAGCTTATTTCTTTCTCACACTTGAATTACTTCTATAAAAAACCTAAAATACCGAAAAGTCTATATAGAAAATATAGTGAAGGATTAATGATTGGAAGTGCTTGTGATAGAGGAGAACTATACCAAGCAATCTTAGAAGGATTACCAAAAGAAAAAATAGAAGAAATCGCTTCTTTCTATGATTACTTAGAAATTCAGCCTTTGGGAAATAATGAATACTTGATTAGAAATGGAATGATAGAAAACAAAGATGGGCTAATTGAGATAAATAGAGAAATAGTTGCATTAGGAGAAAAACTAAACAAGCCAGTTGTAGCAACTTGTGATGTCCATTTCCTAGATCCAGAAGATGAGATTTATAGAAGAATCCTAATGGCTGGGCAAAAATATGATGATGCAGATTATCAAGCACCTCTTTATTTGCGTACTACAGAAGAAATGCTTGAAGAATTTTCATACCTCGGAAAAGAGAAGGCTTATGAAGTTGTTGTAACAAATACAAATTTAATAGCAGATAAATGTGAACCAATTAGTCCGATATCTAAAGAAAAATGCCCACCATATATCGAGGGATGTGAAAAAACGATAGAAAACATTGCAATGAGTAGAGCAAAAGAACTATATGGTGATCCACTTCCAGAGATTGTAGAAACAAGATTAAGAAAAGAATTAGATTCAATTATAAAAAACGGATTTTCAGTTATGTATATAATAGCACAAAAACTTGTTGCTAAATCCAATCAAGATGGATACTTAGTAGGTTCAAGAGGATCAGTTGGATCATCACTTGCAGCATATATGACGGGTATTACTGAAGTAAATGCTCTAAAACCACATTACAGATGTCCTAATTGCAAATATTCTGATTTCTCGGACTATGGGGTTAAAAATGGATTTGATCTTCCAGATAAAGAATGTCCAAAATGCGGTACTAAATTGATCAAGGATGGTGTAGATATTCCATTTGAAACTTTCTTGGGATTTAATGGAGATAAGGAACCTGATATAGATTTAAATTTTTCAGGAGAATATCAATTAAAAGCACATAAGTATGCTGAAGAGATTCTTGGAAAGGGAACTACTTTTAAAGCTGGAACAATAGGAACTATTGCAGAAAAGACGGCTTTTGGGTATGTCAAGAATTACTTTGAAGAAAGAAACATAAAAGTAAATTCAGCAGAGCTTGATAGATTAGCACAAGGCTGTACAGGTGTAAAAAGGACAACTCGGACAGCATCCAGGAGGAGTTGTAGTTGTACCAAAAGGACATGAAATATATGAATTCTGCCCTGTACAACATCCAGCAGATGATCCTGATTCAGATATAATAACAACACACTTTGATTATCACTCGATAGATAAAAACTTGCTAAAATTTGATATGTTGGGACATGATGATCCAACAGTTATTAGGATGCTACAAGATATAACGGGTATCGAACCTAAAAGCATACCTCTTGATGATCAAGAAACTATGTCGATATTCTCTTCAACAAAAGCATTAGGAGTAAGACCTGAACAGATAGATTCAAAGGTAGGAACTTTTGGTGTTCCTGAATTTGGAACAAGATTCGTACGAGATATGCTTGTCGAAACTTTACCAAAGACATTTGAAGAATTGGTAAGAATATCTGGACTTTCACATGGTACTGACGTTTGGAATAACAATGCTCAAGATTTAATAAAAGAAAAAAAGGCAACTCTTGCAGAAGCAATATGTACGAGAGATGATATTATGACATATTTAATAAGCATGGGATTGCCAGCTCAAAATTCATTCAAAATAATGGAATGTGTTCGTAAAGGTAAAGGCTTGACTGAAGAACAAGAAGCACTTATGAAAGAACATGATGTACCAGAATGGTATATAGAATCTTGCAAAAAAATAAAATATATGTTCCCTAAGGCACATGCAGTTGCCTATGTTACTATGGCATTTCGTATTGCTTGGTTTAAAGTACATAAACCACTTGCATATTATGCAACTTTTTTCTCGATCAGAGCAGATGAGTTTGACAGTGAAGTCATGATCTTTGGAAAAAGCAAAGTAAGAGAAAAAATGGCAGATATAAAAAGATTAGGAAATGATGCAACTGCAAAAGATAAGAATATGTATTCTATTCTTGAATCTGTTCTTGAGATGTATGAAAGAGGTTTCAATTTTTTACCTATTGACCTTTATAAATCAGATGCCGTGAAATTCAAAGTAGAAAATCGGAAGCATACGTCCTCCATTAAGCAGTATTGCAGGAATGGGAGAAGTTGCAGCAGTTGGTATTGCAGAGGCTCGCAAAAATGGAGAATTTATATCAAAACAAGATATCAAAAAACGTGCAAAAGTTGGAGATGCAACAATAGCACTTCTTGAAAAATTTGGATGTGTAGAAGGCATGAGTGAAACAAACCAAATGAGCTTGTTTGATACTATGATCTAGAAAAATAAATATAATGAAATAGGAGAAGATATGGATATACAAACATTTTTAAAAATATTTCCTTTAAAATATGTAGTAATTTACTTATTAGCAATAAATATAATAGGATTTCTAGCTATGCTTATTGATAAGCAAAAGGCAAAACACGGATCATGGAGAATACCAGAAAAAACTTTATTTCTTCTTACTTTTTTAGGAGGAGGAGTAGGCACAATTTCAGGAATGTATTTGTTTAGACATAAAACAAAAAAATTGAAGTTTACAATTGGGTTTCCAGTTATACTATTTACTGAGATTGCTCTAATAATATACTGGATTGTACAATAGTAGATGTAGAAAAAAGCCACAAATGTTAGAGGAGAGAAAGCTCTCCTCATTTTTTTGCAAACAAAAGAACAATGCACATAATGACTTGAAAAATAAAATAAAAAATTCACATAAATAAAATATTATTGCAAACCAAAAATAAGTTTAGTCAAAAAAGCTCTTGAAATACTTATTCACAAAGTTATCCACATTTTTAATTTTTTGGTGGATAACTGACAAGTGTAAACTTGATTTTACAAAAATGTTTTACATAAGATGACGAAAAGTAATATTTTTGAAAAACAATTGTAACATTAAAGTAACAATTGTGTAATATTATTCAAGAATATTAAGTTTACATTACAAATTAATAAATTTAATAGACAAAATTAAAAGTAAGATATATAATAAATTTAAATTAATTTATAAGTCAAGAAAAAGCATGGAGGAAAACGAAAGATGAAAAACGCTGGAACGCTAGAGGCTCTACACACACACACACACACACACACACACACACAAGGCATATTAATAGAAATAGGCAATATAAGGACACATGAGACTTATACTTTTTAGAGTATGAGTTTTATGTGCCTTTTTGTTATATAAAAAATTTCAAGAAAATAAAATGAAAGGAATAAAAATTTATGAGAAAAAACGAAGGTATCACTCTAATTGCACTAATTATTACAGTTATTATTTTAGTTATATTAACTGGAATAACGATAAATAATGTAATGAAATCAAATTTATTTGGTCTAGCACGAGGAGCAGTAGAAAACTACCTTGAAGCAGGACAAAGAGAACAAGAAGCGATAGATGAAATATTAGCCTATCTAGGAGGCACAGAAAAATTAGATACAACAGAAATTGACAAAAAATTAGTATTGCAAGACCAAATATCATATCAAGATAGTAAAGAGGAGCTTGAAAATCCAGATAGAGGATTCTATAAGCCTATTGATATATATCTTACTGGAAACAGTTTTAATGAAAAAGATGGCGATTTACAAGGAAGATGTAACTCTATAAAAGAGAAAAAAATAAAACTTATAAATCTTCAGTTCAGTCTTGATGAACTCTCTGGAAATGTAAATGGGACACGGAGATAAAGTATTAAACTCAGAACAACTTGAATCTTTGGACAATGTCTTTCAGGTAGTTAGACAAAATAATTTAAGCGCGATTGTCAGATTCCGCTATGACAAAGATGGCTTAGATGGTAGAGAACCACAATCATTTGAAACAATTAAAAGACATATAGAACAAGTATCAACAGTTTTAAATAAATATAAAGATGTTATATCTACAGTTCAAGCTGGATTCTTAGGACATTATGGTGAAATGCACGACGCGGGTGCATATCAAGGTGATGATTACTATAAACAACTTGTAGAAACATTACTAAACAATACAGACAGCGAAATCAGAATAGATGTAAGAAAGCCATATTTCTATACATTAGTAGTTGGAGCATTAAATAATAACAATCATAGAATAGGAATATTTAATGATGGATATTTAGGAAGCCATTCAGATCTAGGAACTTTCGATCATGGAATTACAAGAGAGCAATTTGTTAATTGGATGGAAGTTCAAGGAAATTACACTCTATATGGAGGAGAGGCTTCTAAACATAAGAGTACTAGCTCAAGTTATTCACCTGATGATGAAAAATATAGTGAGGGCGATTTTGCAATTGCCGAAATGCCAAAAACTCATACAACATATTTAAATATTGAGTATAATCCAGAAATATTGGATGATAAATGGAAAGTTCAAAATTATTCAAATCCAGGTTCAGAATATGATGGAGAAACCATATATAAGTATATATATGATCATTTAGGTTATAGAATGGTTTTAAGATCTTCTAAAATTTCATCTTCAGTACAAAAAGGAGAAATTTGTGGAGTTAACTTACAAATCGAAAATACAGGATTTGCCAACATAATAAAAGAACAAAAAGCATCAGTAGTATTAAAGAAGGGTAATGTATACTACCAAGCAGAATTAAATATAAACCCTAATAGTTTAAGTAGTGGAAAAAAGAATGACGTAAACTTTTATTTCTACATTCCAAGCGATATTGAGGAAGGAGAATGGGAAGTATATTTGAAAATTGCAAATAAATATAATCAAAATTATGTTATACAATTTGCAAACCCAAGCATATGGAATCAAGATGTATTAGCTAATTATTTAGGAAAAGTAAATGTCGAAAATACTGTATTAAAAGATGGTGTTGTAATAAAACAAGCAGGTGTAAGAAATGCAGTTGCAGGAAATAAAAATACAATAAAAGAAGAGGAACAACCTACTGTTACTGTTTCTTTAAAACTTAAATTTTATGATAAAAATAATTCAGATTCAAGCTTCCTTACAACAACAGTTGAGGTTCCATTAGGATCAACAATTAACTTCCAAGATGCTAGCAGTTTACAAAAATATGGAATATCAATGCCAGAGCAATTTGAATATTCATATACGGTATCTGATGATTTGAATGGAAACTGGGATGAATGTCATATCTATACTATATCTGAAATACCTGATGATGGCCATTTTACTATAGAAGTATGGGGAATAGACACTAGTAAAATAGATACTACTAAGATAGACGTTAAATTTAAATATTATTATAGAGATGAACAAGATGTCGCACAAAAAATCGAAGGCACTGAACAAGTACTAAAAATACCTTGGGGAGCACATATAAACTTTAATGACCCTAGCAATTTGGCATCATACGGTATAATTATACCAACTGGATATACGTTCAATTATGCAGCATCTAAAGAATTAGTTGGAAGTTGGAATCGGTGTTAGTGAAATTACACTTCCTGCTGAAAGGGTTCCTTCGAAAGATTACTATTCAGTAGAGGTTTATCTAACACCAAATATTTGATAGTAAATAATATAAATAAAAGACAGAACTTGATACTTTTAAAAGTATCAGGTTCTGTCTTTTTATCAAGGGCGTTTTGTTCTTATAACAAATAACAAATTTAAAAAAATTGTCATATATTGTAGTATGGTGCAAATATATATTAGAGATAATTTCCAATATTTATACTTAGAAAGGACGATCAAAATGAATCTAAAAAAAGAATTGAAAAAAGTTGTTAAAAAATTTAAATTATCTAAAGTAAGAAATACAGAAAAGAAAAAAAGCAGAGATACAATTAGAGAAATAGATTATAAAACTTTAAAAGAATTAATTAAAACTAATTCAAGAATAAAATTGGTAGATGTGAGAAGCCCACAAGAATTTTCAGAAGGCAGACTAAATAATGCTATAAATATTCCTCTATATGAGTTAAATAAAAAAGCAGAAAGCATTTTAAAAGACAAAGGTGAACCAATCATACTTTACTGCCAAGCAGGATCAAGAAGTAAAAAAGCCTATGAAATTTTAAAACAGAAAGGCTATATAGATTTATACACACTTCAAGGGGGATTAGACAATATATACTAATTTTATATTTTTTGTTGCAATTTCTATAGACATTTATCCAAAATTATTATAAAATTAATCATAATTAATGGAGGAATTGATGAAGAAAAAGAAGAAGCTAAATAAGAAGAAATTCATTAAAAGAATTATTCAATTAATAATAATAGTATTAATTCTAGTAGTAGCTATAAAAATTCTATCACCAAAAAAACAACAAAAAGTAGAAAATAAACTTATTGTAAACAACACTGATGTAACTCAAAATTTATCATCAAGAATGTATCTTGATGGTGAAAATGATGTTTATTTTTCCCTTGAAGACTTGAAAGAAATCTTTGATCAAGATCTATACTATGAGGAAAGCACAAATAAAGTAATCACAACATGCAAAATCAAAGTAGGTGCTATAGATTTAGATAGCAATGTTTTGGAACTAAACACTGCCTCAATAATATTTTCTAAAGGAATACTCTCTTATGACTCTAAACATTATGTTCCTCTATCTGAACTTAAAAGCTTATACAATATAGAGATATCAGTAAAAAACAATAATGTGGTAATAAATTCTCTATATAATGAACTTATAACTGCAAAGACTAAAAAAGAAGTATCCTTGAAAGAAAAGGCAGGCGCTTTTTCTAAAACACTTGAAAAAATACCAGAAGACGAAACAGTAATTTTTCTTGAAAATGCAGAAAAAAAAGGATGGCTAAAAGTTCTTACCTATAATGGAAATTTTGGATACATCAAGGAAAATAATCTAACAGAAAGAAATAAAATAAGATCAAACATGGACAATACCTATCCTGTTGTAGATCCAAATAATTTAGAAGATCCTATAGAAATAAACAAAAAAGACATTACAACTGAAAAAATGCAAGATTTTGATTCAAGAAAAAAGATAGTAAATGATTTAATAAACAAAATAATTTCAAAAGAAAAATTTCAAGTCAAGATGGATTTAAAAGATGCAGATATAGAAAAAGAAAAATTAGAAAGATTTGTAATAGAGCTATTACCTAGAATGAGAGAAATTGGCGCATCACTAATCATAACAAATAACAACATATTAGAACAAAGCTTTTTAGAAAAAAATAATTTAAAATAAATTAAATAGGAGATGGAATAAATATGGAAGAAGAAAAAGAAGTAAACGAAAATGAAATGAATTTTGATACAAGCCCAAGAAGAAGCAGAAGAGAAAGAAAAAAAGAAAAGAAACCAATTTTAAAAATACTATTAATTATATTAGTTTTAATAATTGTTATGGTAATTTCTGCAGTTTTATGGTATAATATATCTTTATCAGGAACTGGGGAAGAAAATGAAGATGTTGCTATAAATATACAACTAGGCTCAGGACCAAATACAATTGCAAATATTTTAAAGAATGCAGACTTGATTAGAAGTAAATTAGCTTTTAAAATATATGTAAAACTGAACCATGTAAATTCCTTCCAAGCAGGAACATATAATATTACAAAAGATATGTCTGTATCTGAGATAGTGGAGACATTGCAAACTGGAAAGGTATTTAAAGAAAGTAAAGTAAAAATGACATTTATAGAAGGAAAAACTTTTAGAGATGTTGCAAAAACTATAGCAGAAAATACAAACAACACAGAAGAAGATGTCTATAATCTTCTTGAAAATGAGGAATATATAGACAGCTTGATAGAAAAATACTGGTTTTTAACAGATGAAATAAAAAATCAAGATATATATTATTCTTTAGAGGGATACCTATTCCCAAATACATATTCTTTTGAGGATCAAGATGTAACAGTAGAAGAAATATTTGAGGTACTCCTTGATCAAACAGAAAAAGTTCTTGATGAATATCAAGAGGACATTGAGTCAAGTAAGTACACTGTACATCAATTACTAACAATTGCATCTATAATTGAAAATGAAGCTATATTTGATAAAGATAGAAAAGATATATCAAGTGTAATATATAATAGATTAAATGCAAATATGAGCATAGGCAGTGATGTTACAACTTATTACGCATTTAAAATTGATTTAGGCACAAGAGATTTATATAAATCTGAAATTAATACATATAATTCATACAATACACGTGGACCAAATATGAATGGAAAATTACCAGTAGGTCCAATATCAAATGCAAGTAAGACATCAATAGAAGCAGCAATTTATCCAAATGAAACAGACTATCTATACTTTGTTGCAGATAGCTCAGGAAATGTATATTTCACAAAAACAAATCAAGAGCACAATGAAAAAGTACAAGAATTAAAAGCTAATGGTGCTTGGGTACAGTTTTAAAGGAAGGGGAAAACAATGAACGAATACAGAACACACAATTGCGGAGAAATAAGAAAAGAAAATGTAGGACAAAGAGTCAAAATTGCAGGATGGGTACATGCAGTAAGAAACCTTGGAGGACTTGTATTTATACATATAAGAGATCAATATGGAATTACACAAGCGGTAACCTCAGGAGATAGCGAGCTTGTAGATGTAGTTTCTCACATTCCTACAGAATCTACAGTTTCAGTAGAAGGAATCGTAAGATCAAGAGAAGAAGAAGTAATAAATAAAAATATGCCTACAGGGGAAGTAGAGATTGTAATTGAAAAAATTGAAGTTTTAGGAAAAAGACTAAAAAATTTACCTTTCGAAATTAATTCAGATATAGAATCAAGAGAGGATTTAAGATTACAATATAGATTTCTTGATTTAAGAAATGAAAAATTAAGAAATAACATTTTACTAAGATCAAAGATTATTCAATTTTTAAGAGCTCAAATGATAGAAAGAGGATTCACAGAAGTACAAACTCCAATACTTACTAGCTCATCTCCAGAAGGAGCAAGAGATTATTTAGTGCCAAGTAGAGTGCATCCAGGAAGATTTTATGCACTTCCACAAGCTCCTCAACAATTTAAACAATTACTTATGGTTTCAGGAATCGATAAGTATTTCCAGATAGCTCCATGCTTCAGAGATGAAGATGCAAGAGCAGACAGGGCACCAGGAGAATTCTATCAACTTGATATGGAAATGGCATTTGCAACACAAGAAGACGTATTTGCTGTCATGGAAAAAGTGATGTATGATACTTTCGTTACTTTCTCAAGTAAAAAGGTTTCAGAATATCCTTTCCCAAGAATCACATATAGAGAAGCTATGCTTAAATATGGATCTGATAAACCAGATTTGAGAAATCCTTTAATCATACAAGATGTTACAGAAATATTCAAGAACACTGAATTTAACGCATTCAAAAACAAAATAATAAGAGTTATAGTAGTTCCTGGAGCATCAAACCAAACAAGAAAATTTTTCGATGACATGGTAGAATTTGCAACAGAAGAATGCGGGGCAAAGGGCCTTGCCTGGATTAAAGTAAATCAAGATGGAACATACCAAGGCTCTATTGCAAAATTTATAACTGAAAGTCAAGCAAAATTATTGGCTGAAAAAACAGGATTAAAGCCAAATGATGCAGTATTCTTTATTGCAGATGAGAAAGATAAGGTATCAGGAATAGCTGGAGAAGTAAGAAAAGAATTAGGCATTAGATTAGATTTATTAGAAAAAGATGTATTCAAGTTCTGCTGGATTGTAGATTTTCCTATGTATGAAATATCAGACGAAGGTAAATTAGAATTCAGCCACAATCCATTCTCAATGCCACAAGGTGGAATAGAAGCTTTAGAAAAACAAGATCCTTTAGATATACTTGCATATCAATACGATATAGTATGTAATGGTATAGAATTATCTTCAGGAGCAGTTAGAAATCATGATCCTGAACTTATGGTAAAAGCTTTTGAGATAGCAGGATACTCAAAAGAAGTTATAGAAGAAAAATTCTCAGCATTATTTAACGCTTTCCATTATGGAGCACCACCACACGCAGGAATCGCACCAGGTGTTGATAGAATGATCATGCTAATAACTGATGAGCCTAATATAAGATCTGTAATTGCATTCCCTATGAATAGCAAAGCACAAGACTTACTAATGGGTTCACCTGGTAGAGTTACAGAAGAACAGCTAAAAGAAGTTCATATAAAATTAGATTTAAAAGATAATAAATAACATATCACCCGAATACAATTATATTCGGGTGATTTTTTTGAAATCTGTATATCTTGATCAAGAAAAAAACATTAGTATAAGAGAGGCTAAGAAAATTGCAAAAAAATTGTATAAAGCAAACAAAAAAGAAGAAATAGCTATAGCACTTTCTAATAGAGTACGAGAAGATAGAAATTTGCTTGAAAAATTAGAAGAATATAAATTGCGTATTTTAAATGGCAGGTGGATTTTAAAATTTCTGATCTATGATATCTTAGAATCTGCCCTTATAAGTAAAAACAAGAAAATAGAAGTACAAAATGTTGCAATTTTAATTGATGGGGTAGAAGATGTACTATTTCCGCAATTGTTACATATAGCAGAAAATGTGAGAAGCCTTAAAATTGTAACTGATCAAATAAATAAATATTCATATCTTGAAAATATATGTCAAGAATATGGTATTGCTCTACAGATCACAAACAATAAAAGTAAAAGTTTATTGAGGTCAGATATCATCATAAATTTCGATTTTGACGAAGAAAAAATCGGTAAATACAAAATTAATCCACAAGCAATTATAATTAACATACAAACGAAAATAGAAACAAATAGAAGCGATTTTCAGGGAAATATAATAAATGATTATTCAATAAAATATGATCAAGAAAAATATCAAGGCTATTTTCATCAAGATAATTTTGATGAAAATATTCTTTATGAAAGTTATATATATAGAAAAGATACATTTGCAAATATCTATAAAAAAATCAAGGAAGATAATGTGAAAGTTATTATGGCCTGAAACTAATATATAGACACAGAACAAAAAGCCTGGGAGCTCCTTTGAACGCGTCCGATCAGATAAAAAGAACACCAAATATTTAAATTTGATGTTCTTTCTTGATTTAATGTTTATTTCTAAATTTCATTTTTACTATAAGTATAGTAGATACAATTAAAACTGAAATAGAAACAACAATTATTATTCTATTTTCAAGTGCTATTCCTGTTGGAGGTATTATAAATACATCATTTGTTGTTTGTTTTTTATTACTTGAGCAATCAATTTCCATGTCATTTCCAGGATATACACTTTTTAGTTTTGTTATACTTATACCGTTATAAGTTTCTGGGTTATCTTGATCTATTTCTAACTGTCTTCTATTACTATTATTTCTATATTTCATAACTTCTGCAAAGGCTCTTGGACTTGGTTCAAGATAATCTAAACTTCCAACTACTTGACTTACTACAAATCTTAATGTACAAGTCTCATTTGTGCCTAATCTTCCTTTTTCATCTAATCTTGCTAAAATAGGTGTACTTGATGGATAAGCGCCAAAGAGATCTTCGCTAATATATTGTGGAGTGTCTTCCAAAAGATCTACAAGAGATATGTTATTATCCCAACCATAATCCTGGTTTGATTTGTTCGTTTCACTTAGAAGTTTTTGCTCAGGCATGTAGGAGAATCCGTCAGGTATGATGGCTAGTATTTCTAAGTAATTATTGTGTATTGAAGTTGGATTGTGAACAGTTATGGTATATTCGATCTCTACGTTAGCACCATGAACTAATTCAGCATCTATTGGAGCAAGAATACATTCATTTCTACTATCGTCCTTAGTAGGATCTCTTCTCTCATTATATACGGTTTGACCGTCTACTAGTGTAATTCTCAATCCAGTTATAGTCATGTTAACTTGTAAAGTCGCTTGTGTTATTCTTGCTAGAGTGAAATCTTGATGATCATATACACAATTAGTATGATGTTTAATCACTTTAAGTATTATTTCTTCTCCAGTTTCCTCGTCAAATGTAGACTCTGCTATTTCTTCAGTAGGTCCATTGTAAGGTGGATCTATTCTATAGTTACTACCACCTATAACGTGCATCTTTGTCAAGTCACTTAATTCTTGAGCTTGATTTTGATCGTCGCTACTTCCGTTATATTCATCTATCATCTTGAAGAGACTTGTATTACCATAGGTAAATTCTTGAAAGTTATTAGTAACTTCTGCTCTACGTCCTTCATCCTCATCTCCATGATAGATATAAGAACCTGATTCATATTCTTTGACTTCTGTTGTATCAAATATATATTTTTTTAAATCTTCTGTTATTGTGCTTGCTAATTCTTCACCATCTTTTCCAGATAAATACAAAGTAGATCTACCTTTGTAAATCTCTTCTACATACGTACGTTCATCAGTCTCTTGAGATTCTACAAGTATTGAAATCATGTGGATTCCTTTACTTTTCAAATCAACTATTTTATTTATAGCAGAGGTTTTTAATGGACCATATAATTTAGCTTCAGAATCTTCTTCTGGTTCATCACTATAGACACTTACACTATCATCTTTTGTTGGTATACCATCTGATAAAAGTATAATATATCTATTTGAAGAACCTTGAGCTTTGTTTGCAAAAGATTCTTTAGCTTTATCTAATGCTGAAACTATATCAGTATTTGGTGTTTGCCATCCATTACTTACAATTTCATCAAGTTGATTATGTAGGATAGAACTATCTCTACATAAATATGCTGCTCTATAGCATGTACCAGAAAAGAATACAAGTCCTACGTATATATTTTCACCGCTTGATAATAATGTATCAATTAATCTTCCTGCAGCTTCTGTTTCTACTTGTAATCTACTTTTTTCAATACCATTCATATTTACCATAGTAGTACGACTACTAACTGAGCAGTCTATTGCTAGATATATTTGAGCAGCTCCTTTTCCACTATTTGTTATTTCCATGCTTAGCACATCAAGATAATCTTGGTCACCAGGCCTTGAAGCAGTCAAGTAATCTTGACCATTATATTTTAAAATGTTTTTTATGCTTGAGGTATTACTAAAATCAGCACCATCAGTATCTCCATACCAAATTTCTACTGAATAGGTTCCGAGGGTCAGGAGAAAAACTGTAATTACCAGATGGATCAGTACGTTTTTCTTTAACTATTTTTCCATCTTTTATCAAAAGAACTCTGATATCTTGAATTGCACGTGTAATTTTTACATCATCAGATCCAGAAGAACCTTGATGACTATATCCTAAATCTTCAAATACATTTCCTTGTATGGTTGTATAGTGATACATATCTTCTACTTCTGGTCCAGAAGGTTCAGAAGGTTGTTGAGGCTGTGGAGATGAAGGAGTAGGTCTAGCATCACTTGGGGTTGGTGGAGGAGGTTTTGTGCCAGACTCACTACGTGCGCCATCAACTAAACTTGCATAAACTATTGAATTCTGCATGCAAAAAATTAACAATATAAATATTAAAATTACAACTAAAAATTTCCTTTTCATAGGATCGCCTCCTATAGATTATCTTCTAATTATATTATAACATTTTTTTATGAAAAATGCAAATTTTAGGCGTTTTGTAGACATAAAGTCAAGAATATATTCTGAAAAATTTATATATAATATCTTGACAAATAAAAAATATTAGCGTAATATATTAATAATTAATTACATTTGGAGGTAACTGATATGGAAAATAGAGAAATAATATTAACCCAAGAGGGATATGACAATATTGAAAAAGAGCTTGAATATCTTAAAACAGAGAAAAGATCTGAAATAGCAGAAAGAATAAAAGTTGCATTAGGCTTTGGCGATTTATCAGAAAATTCTGAATATGATGAAGCAAAAAATGCACAAGCACAAAATGAAATAAAAATTGCAGATCTTGAAAACAAATTAAGATATGCAAAAATAATTGATGAATCTGAGATAGATACTAAAGTTGTTCAAATAGGAAACACCGTAAAAGTAAGAGATTTAGAGTTTAATGAAGATTTTGAGTATACAATAGTAGGTTCTACAGAAGTTGATTTATCACAGAATAAAATATCTAATGAATCACCAATCGGTCTTGCACTTTTAGGAGCAAAAAAGAATCAAATAGTAGAAGTTCAAATACCAGATGGTATTGCTAAATATAAAGTACTTAGTATAACAATTGCCAAATAAGATAAAATATATTATTATAAGGTTCTCTAGGATAAAGTCTTAGAGAACTTTTAAATTAATCAAAAAAATAATATTTTCACTAAAATTTCAAATAAATATTGAATTTTTTGCAAATTTATTATAAAATCTATAAAGTATGTGGAGGTTAATATGATAACTCTTGAAGATGTAAAAAATAATGAAGATGTACAAGCTCTTATTCAAGCAGCACAAAAACAACTTAATAGTCTCGGATATACTGAACATTCTGTGAGACATGTTGGAATAGTTTCTCAAAGAGCAGGTCATATATTAGAAACTTTAGGATATTCACAAGATCGTGTAGAACTTGCAAAAATTGCAGGATACTTGCACGATATTGGAAATTGTATAAATAGAAAAGATCATGCGCATTCTGGAGCGATACTTGCATATAACATTCTAAAAGATATGGGAATGAATGTTAATGATAGAACTGAAATCATGATGGCAATAGGAAACCATGATGAAGAAACAGGGACAGCTGTTAGTGATATTTCAGCAGCACTTATACTTGCTGATAAATCTGATGTTCACAGAGATAGAGTGGTTAACACAAATCTAGGAACTTTTGATAAACACGATAGAGTAAATTATGCAGTTACAAATGCAAAACTCATAATAAATAATGAGGATAGAAAAATAACTTTAAATTTACAAATAGACACAGAACTTTGCCCAGTGCTTGATTATTTTGAAATATTTATAGATAGAATGATTATGAGTAAATATGCAGCTAAATTTTTAAAAGTTTGGTTTGAATTAATAATTAATGATACAAAATTATTATAAAGAAAGGATTGATTTAGGAAATGAAAAACAAACTAAAATTACTATTATATATACTAATAACTGTATTAATTTCAATAATAGCTTTTGTTGGTGTGTATACAAGCAAAACTCAATTTAGAGAAAATGCGTTACCTGATTATACTTTATCATCAGAATTTACAGGAAAAAGGATAACGTATCTTGAAGTTGATGATAGTACAAATGATGTAATTAAAGATAAAGATGGCAATGTAGTTGAAAGCATACCAGATGGGGCAAATAAGGATGACTATACAACAGAAAAAGTGCCAGTAAATAGTGAAGAAGTTAAAACTACTGAGAACTACAAAAAAGTAAAAGAAATACTTGATAGTAGACTTGAAAAATTTGGAGCAGAGTACTATTTGGTAAAAGTTGATGAACAAAACGGAGATACTGTTATAGAACTAGAAGATAATACTACTACAGATAGATTACTTCAAGACTTAGTGCAAAAAGCTGATTTTTCTATCGTAGATTCCGAAACAAAAGAAGTTCTATTAGATAGAAGCTACATAGAAAATACTTCTGTAGTTTATGGAAATAATGACAGTGGAGAAGTAGTTGTATATCTTGATATAAAATTTAATCAAGAAGGAACTAACAAATTTGCTGAGATAACTAGAAATTATATTGCTCAAGAAGAAAATGAAAATCAAGAGGATCAAGAAAATCAAGAAGAACATAATCATAAACAAGTATCAATAATTTTTAGTGGAACAACAATGCTTACAACTTCTTTTGAACAAGAAATTACTAATGGAGAGCTTACTCTTTCAATGGGATCAGCAAGGGACAATAGTTCATTATATAACTATATATCAAATGCAAGTATATATAGTGTATTATTAAATAATCCTGAATTACCAATTAATTATCAAGTTGCAACAAGTGAATATATACAAAGCAGTATGAATCAAAACGTAATATATTTTATAATAGGCACAATAGCTGTAATTTGTGTAATCATAGCAATATATTTAATAGCTAAATATAGAACTAACGGTCTAATTTCTTGTTTAGGATTAATATTAGAAATAGCTATATTACTAATACTTATTAGATATACATCAACAATTATATCTTTAGGCACAATGTCAGCTATTCTAATACTTATAGCTGTAGAGACATATTTCATCATAAAAATATTGAATAACATAAAAGAAAATGAAACTTATGAAAATGTAGCATCTACAACTATAAAAACATATCTTGATACACTTGATTTAATTGTTGTATTTTTAATTATCGCAATAGTATTTACATTTATGAAACAAGTTTGGGTATATTCAATTGGTATGACATTATTCTATGGAATGATAAGTATTGCAATTACTAACTTGATATTTATAAGAGGCATGTTACTTGAAAAATATAGCATGAAAAAATAATTGATTTAAAACATTCAAGGTTTTCAAGGAGAAAGGATTGATTTAGAAAATGAAAAAAAGATTAATAATTTTAGGAATAGCATTAGTCATAGTTGTTGTTCGGATTAGTTATGATATTTACAAAAGGTTTTAATCTTGGGGACGAATATAGTAACTATATCTTGATAAATATCTATATGAACGATACATCAAATCTTCAAGATGTAAAAGAAATAGCAGATCAAGTTTTAGATCAAGATTTTACAGTTTCATATACTGATGAATTTAATGATACAGCTTCTATTAGAGTAAAATCAATATCTGATGAACAATTATCAAACTTGAAAGAAAAATTAAAAGAGAAATATTCTTTTCAAGATGCTGAAGACAATATTATAGCAATTAATGTGCCTAGCACGAATATATATGATTTAGTAAGAGTTTATATAGCACCAATGATCATTGCATTAGCTCTAGTCTTGATATATTTTGTTATTGCTTTTAGAAAAAATGGAATATTAGAAGCATTATTGATGCCTATAATAACAGTAATCATGGTAGAAGCATTATATATAAGCATTATAGCAATATTTAGAATCGCTATAACTCAATATATAATTCCTGTAGGAGTATTTCTATTCATCTTGACTTTACTTGCAAATGCAATATATTTAAAATCACGCAAATAATTTAGGAGGGAAAATTCATTTATGTTAAAAGATATGGACACAATTGTAAACCTATGTAAAGCCAGAGGATACATATATGCAGGCTCTGAAATTTATGGAGGGCTTGCAAATACTTGGGACTATGGACCACTAGGTGTAGAATTAAAAAACAACATCAAAAGTGCTTGGAGAAAAAAATTCATACAAGAAAGTAAATACAATGTTGGATTAGATGCTGCAATCTTGATGAATCCAGAAACATGGGTCGCATCTGGACACGTAGGAGGATTTACAGATCCACTTATAGATTGCAAAGAATGTAAAACAAGACATAGAGTTGATAAGTTAATAGAAGAATGGATGCACGAACATAATTGCGAAGAAATAGTAGATGGTTGGCCTGATGAAAAAATGATAGATTACATGAAAAAAAATCATATAGCTTGCCCAAATTGTGGAAAAGAAAATTTTACCGATATTCGCAAATTTAATTTGATGTTTAAAACATTTCAAGGAGTTACTGAAGATTCTACAACACAAATATATCTAAGGCCAGAAACAGCACAGGGTATCTTTGTTAATTTCAAGAATGTACTAAGAACTACTAGAAGAAAATTGCCTATGGGAATTGCTCAAATAGGTAAAGCTTTTAGAAATGAGATTACTCCTGGTAATTTCACATTCAGAACAAGAGAATTTGAACAAATGGAACTTGAATTTTTCTGCAAACCAGGAACAGATTTAGAATGGCATAAATTCTGGAAAGATTTTTGTAAGAATTGGCTTATATCTTTAGGAATGGACGAAGAAAAGATACGTCTAAGAGATCACTCAAAAGAAGAACTTGTATTTTACAGTGCTGCAACAACAGACATAGAATTTGCTTTCCCATTTGGATGGGGAGAGCTCTGGGGAATTGCAGATAGAACTGATTATGATTTAAAACAACATTCAAATCATTCAAAACAAGATTTAGACTACTTAGATCCAGAAACCAATGAAAGATATACTCCATACTGCATAGAGCCTTCTCTTGGAGCAGACAGAGTAGCACTTGCTTTCCTTTGCAATGGATATGAGGAAGAAGAAATAGCAGAGGGAGATGTAAGAACAGTTTTAAAATTACATCCAGCATTAGCACCATATAAAGCTGCCATACTTCCATTATCTAAGAAACTAAGTCCTAAAGCACAAGAAGTATATGAGATGCTTTCTAAAAAGTTTATGTGTGATTATGACGAAGCAGGAAGTATAGGAAAGAGATATAGAAGAGAAGATGAAATAGGAACACCATATTGTATAACGATTGATTTTGATACAGAACAAGACGATACTGTAACAATAAGAGATAGAGATACAATGGATCAAATTAGAGTTAAAATTTCAGAGCTAGATAATTGGCTTCAAGAAAAAATAGAATTTTAATAACATAAATAAAAAATATTTTCCAGTTTGGCTGGAATAGAAAAATGAAAGTAGAAACAAAATCTACTTTCATTTTTTGTACTAAAATATATATTTTTAATGTACTTCTGTAAAATATATATCCGATTTTTTATATTCTTCAGGTTTTAAACCAATTCTTGTCCTCATATAATCTAATACGAAGATAAAAGCTATTGTGAAGATACATCCTAGTATAACAATCGTAGTTGATGTATTGATGAATGAAAGTAAGAATGAAGCTATCCAATACATGACTGCTCCAAATATTCCTTCAACTAAAACATCTGCCGAGAATATTTTAGGCGACATAGATGGAGTAGAAAAACTATTTAGATATCTTTTCTGTAATGTATAGTATGGACCCTTGATTATGTATTGCACTGCATATGCAAAAAGTATTATTATAATTGAAAATATGAAATTATCTGAAATAATTGCAGTCAAGCCTATAACTACCATTGAGATAGAAAAAGCAAGTGAAAAGTATGTGAGTAATTTATTTCTAAATTTTTTGTGGAAATATTCTTGATATCTTGAAGAAATTCCAGAAAGTAATGTTAATACGGCAAAAATAACTCCAAAGTATTCTTCACTTATTCCAATTTCAGTGAACAAGCTACTTGCAATAGTTGAACGAACTAAAAGAAGTGCATAAAACATACCAGAAAATAGAATCAATGCTTTTAATCTATCAGATTTGAATATATGTTTAAATGCGACTTTCAAGTCGTGAACGTATGATTTAAAACTTTTTGTTTCATCAAGAGTTTCTCTTACATTTTCATCTTGATAAGGTAAAAATTTAAAAGAAATTAAAGCTCCTATCAAGGCTGATACAAGAGACAATATAATAGGCAAATAATTATTGAAAACATATAGAAAACCACAAAAGAAAGCGGTTATTCCATCAAAACAATACCAATAAGAAGAACCTTTTCCATCAAGATCAGCGTAAGCTGTTCTTGGGTGTTCTTCATCTTGAACGAAATCACTAAGGATAGTGGCTTCACCAATACCTTTTATGGAATATCCAAAAGCTGTTATGATATTAAAAATGATGGCAGAACTGATTCCTGAACCCAATATCAAAAAAAGTATGCCTAAAGCAACAGAGATGTTTCCAAGAATCAAGCTTTTACGCTTTCCTATAATCTCTATAATATTGACACAAGGTATTTGAGATACTAATTTAAAGATTGGATAAAATGCCTCAGCAAAAAGTACCTGCGAAGCAGAAAGACCTTTATTTTGTGTTAAAAATAGAAAACTTATTGAATAATAGAATAATAGATCCCATGCAAATAATTTATATATAGGAAAAATCTTACTATTAAATTTTTTAGCTTGTATAATTTTTTCATTAGTTAATTCCATTGTTAATTTTTTCCTTTCGAATTTTAATACAATAATTATATAATAAAGATTAACAATTTGCAAATATAAATTGACAAAAATATTAGATATTTGATAGAATAAACTAAAAGGAGAAAACTATGCTAATATATCCTGATGAATATTTAAACAATGTAAAAGAAATTACATTAGAACTTATAGAAAAGAACAATATTAAAGCACTTATTCTTGATATTGACAATACATTAATAGATTTTGATAGAAATTTGCTTCGGACGGAGTGAAAGAGTGGTGCCAAGATTTAAAAAAGAATGGAATCAAATTTTATATATTGTCTAATACAAATAAAAAGGATAAAGTCGAAAAAGTTTCAAATGAGCTTGACATACCATATATAAATTTTGCAAAAAAACCATTCAAAAAAGGATTTATACAAGTTCAAAATTTACTTGACATCAAGGATAGTAGGCAAATTGCAGCCGTTCGGAGATCAAATATTTACAGATGTTTTAGGAGCAAATAGAGTAGGCATGTTTTCTATACTTACAAAGCCTATTGATAAAAGGGATATATTCGTAACAAAAATAAAAAGGCCATTAGAAGAGTTAATAATCAAAAGATATCTTCAAAAGAAACAAGGAGGAAATAAGTAAAATGTATCTTTACAATATACATATACTTTATTATGTTTTATTTTGTATATTAGGAATTGTAGCAGGACAATTATCAGATTGGTGCATCAAAAGAATGCCTGAACATAAAAAAATTATATCAAAAGATTTCTTTCATGAATTTAAACCAAATTATATATTAATGACATTAACAGTAATAATCTATTTAGCATTACTCATCACAAACGGAATCAAAAATCAATTTTTAAGCAATATACAATTAATTAAATACACTATATTAACGCCTATGCTAATTTCAGCATTTGTAATTGACTATAAATATCAGATAATACCAAACAGACTTAACATGACAATATTTGAAGTAGGACTAGTTGCAACTTTCATATCAGGATTATTTAACATGAATCTTGTAACAAACGCATTACTCGGAATGCTATTTGGTGGAGGAGTATTCCTCATAATCACATTAATTGGGCGGACTTGTTGCAGGAAAAGAAGCAATGGGATTTGGAGACGTCAAGTTTATGGGAGCATTAGGACTTTATTTTGGCATCATAAATATTATCGTAATATCTCTTATGGCATTTCTTCTTGCGGCAATCATAAGCGTATTACTTCTTGTAACGAAAATTAAAAAGAAAAGTGAATATATACCATTTGGGCCATTTATTGTAATTGCATCATTTGTAAGCATGATAATACCTTTTAATATTGTATTTCTTGTACTTGCTAAAATATTTACTCTAGGTATGTATTAATAAATTTAACTCAAGAAAACTGTGGAAAGGATGATTTTAATTATGAATGAAAGAATAAGATGGATAAGAAATAATTTAAAATCTCAAAATATACAAGGTATGATTATATCAAATCCTACAAATATCAAGTATTTAACAAATATAGATGCTGAAGGAATCCTTTTGCTAACCTTGAGGGAAAATATATACATAACAGATGAAAGGTATATAGAAAAAGTAAAAAAAATTTTAACAATAGATGATGAAATAATAGTTACAAGTTTTAGAGATTTATCTTATGAGGATTACGAAAATTATTTTCTATTCTGCGAAAATGTGGGATTCGAAGAAAACTATGTAACATATTCAAACTATAAAGAAATTATGCACAAATATAAAATAAACAACTTAGTTGAAACAGAATGGATCGTTGAAAAGCAAAGACAAATAAAAGATCAAGATGAAATATCATATATAAGAAAAGCGTGTGAAATCACAGACAACTGTTTTTCACATCTTTTGAAATATATAAAAAAAGGCATGACGGAAAAACAGATATCTGATGAAATCGAAAAATTTTTCAAGGAAAATGGTGCGTCAGGTGTAAGTTTCCCAAGCATTGTGGCCTCTGGAGAAAATTCAGCTATTCCTCATGCAACTCCTACTGATAGAAAGATACAGTCAGGTGATGTAATCACGATCGATATGGGCTGTGTATACAACGGATATTGTTCAGATATGACCAGAACTATCTTTGTTGACTTTGTACAGGAATACATGAAAAAAGTATATGATTTAGTATTAAAAAATCAAATGATTGTTACATCTGAAATGCGAGAAGGAGCAAACATAAAAACTCTATCAAAAATAGTAGAGGGAAACTTTAAAATGAATGATTATGACTTAGTTCATGCTTTAGGACATGGAGTTGGTTTAGAAGTACATGAAGGACCAATTATCTCTGAAAAGAATGAAAAAACATTAAAAGCAGGAATGGTTGTAACAAATGAACCTGGCATATATTTGCCAGGCGAGTATGGCGTAAGAATAGAGGATACTATTCTTATTGGTGAAAATGATTCTGAGGTACTTACAAAATCTAGTAAGAATTATTGTATATTAAGCTAGAAGTTGGAATATAGTAATCATCAGGTGGGTAAACAAACGAATCTGCAGGCTTTGTAGTTTCTTTTATATCAGTAATATCGATTATGGGTATATCTCCGTGATAATACCCTTTTTTTATTTCACCAACAATGTCGACCCAGGATCCATCTTGAAAGATACTTGCATTGTCAGATCTACATAGAAAGCCAACTACTAATGTTTGATTGTCAGAACTTATAACCATATCACGAGCAAGAACAAATTCATCATTTTGCAAATCATATACTCTATAGACATATCCAGAAAAATGTATTTTTTGACCTATATAGTTATCAAGATTATCATGAACAGCTTTTAGAATATTTGTGTAGTTATTAGAATCTATCGTATATATATCATCAGCATTTGTGGTATCAGGATTATCTATAAAAGTTCTATATACGGAGAATCCTATAATAATCAAGATAACGATAAACATTAAAGCCATAATAAGTTTGAATATTTTTTTAGAATCAACTTTGACATTACATACAAACATAAGACAAAACTCCTTTTACAAAATAGTATGAAAGACTAGTCTAAAATAGAACAAAATTTTAAAATATCGAGTAAATATATCATCATTTCTATTGTTAATTAGGCTGATTTGTTATATAATTCACATAGGCACTAAAAAATTACTATTATATGGAAGAAGGATGTGTGAATTATATATGAATAAAAAATTAGAAGAGTTTGAAAGTTATTTAAAAGGAAAAAAAGTTGCAATAATAGGGCTTGGAGTGAGTAACCTTCCGCTTCTTGAATACATGAATAGACTTGGCTCAAGAGTAACAATATTTGATAATAGAGAAATAGAACAGATTCCTAAAGAATTTTTTGAAAAAATCATTAATTACAATATGCAATATTTCTTTGGAAAAGACTGTTTAAATAATTTAAAGGATTTTGATATAATTTTTAGAGCACCAAGTTGTATGCCAACAAAAAAAGAATTAGTTCAGGCAAAGGATCAAGGGGCAATTGTAACAACAGAAATAGAGATGCTTATAGAAATGTGCCCAGCAACTGTAATTGGAGTAACTGGAAGTGATGGAAAAACAACGACTACGACTCTTATATATGAAATGCTAAAAGCAAAAGGATATAATTGTTATTTAGGTGGAAATATTGGAATACCACTTTTTACAAAACTAAATGAGATGACAGAGAAAGATTTTGTAGTACTTGAATTAAGTAGTTTTCAATTAATGAATATGACGGTAAGTCCAAATATATCTGTAATTACTAATATTACACCAAACCATCTTGATATTCATTCTTCTTATCAAGAATATATAGATGCAAAGAAAAACATATTCAAGAATCAATCAGAAAATGATATTCTAGTATTAAATTATGATAATGAGTTAACTAGAGAATGTGCAAAAGAAGCTAATTCAAAAGTAATTTTCTTTAGTAGCAGTACTAAGTTAGATGATGGAGTTATTTTAGATCAAGATATTATAAAACTATGTGAGGACAAAATAAGAAGACACGTAATAAGCACAAACGATATACTTCTAAGAGGAAAACATAACTATGAAAATATTTGCGCTGCAATAGCCGCCACAAAATCACTTGTTGATTTAGATACCCAAATTGAAGTTGCAAAAAAATTTAGTGGTGTTGAGCACAGAACAGAATTTGTAAAAGAAATAGATGGAGTAAAATGGTACAATGATTCAATTGGTACTTCTCCAACAAGGACCATAGCAGGTATAAATTCATTTCAAGAGCCAATCGTCTTGATTGCTGGTGGATATGATAAACATTTGGATTATACTCCAATTGCTAAGCCAATATTGGATAAAGTAAAAACTCTAATATTAGTTGGCCAAACAGCAGAAAAGATTTTTCTAGCTGTCAAGGAAGAGGGAGAAAAACAAGGAAAACAGATAGATATTTATATATGTGAGACATTAGAAGATACAGTTAAATTAGCAAAGAAAAGTGCAAAGCCGGGAGATGTAGTATTGTTTTCTCCAGCAAGTGCAAGCTTTGATATGTTCAAAAATTTTGCTGAACGAGGAAAAAAATTCAAAGAAATAGTAAATAATATTTAACAATTTATACTTATTGTGCATATATATAGTTTGAGAAAAGTCTAAATTTTATAGACGAGACAGAGGGAAAGGATGATATAAATATGTATAATGAGTATCAAGAATATATGAGAAATGTTCTGGGATATAATTCAGCCACACAGAATACATATCAAGGAAATGAAAGCAACTATGGTAGTGAGATGAGACTAAATCAAAATATTCAAGAAATAAATTATTTGTATCCAGAAATTTATGGAGTAGTATATCCACTAGTGCAAAAGATGTGCTCAAGGAGAATAAATTTACCTATAACGGAAGAAGAACTTTCACAAATGGTCAATGAAATATATGATATAGTAGAACCGGAAAATGAAACACAAGAAAGCACAGGAAACCCGAGAAATGGTGATGTGAGAAACCCAAGAGCAAAAGATATAAGAAGACAGCCAAGGAGAGATAATCGCTTATTAAGAGATTTAATAAGAATTTTGTTAATTAGAGAGCTATTTGGAGATAGAAATAGTAACAACTGGAATGGAAACCAAAGACCAGAATTTAATGGGCTAGGACCAATACCAGCAATGTACATGGCTGGTAACCCAAGAATGATATAAAGAAATATCCGCCTAATTTTTTTTCAAGGCGGATATTTTGTCTATTTACTCATTAACTTCATCAGAGTCAGTTTCAACACATCTTTTATCACAAGGATTTTTATCTAAACATTTTTCGCATTCGTCAAGTTTTACACCTTTCAAGCATTTACCTTTTCTTGAACCTCTAGCACAAACCTTGTAAGTTTTAACATTATTAACCCAAACATCAATTGCATATTTTCTATCTGGGCAAAGAGGACCAAATACGAATTCACCATATTCGTCTGTGAAAGTATGAGATACAGGTTTTCTTATTTCTTCACCTTTTTCATAATCTATTTCAATAAGTTTTACAACTGCATCTTTAGCAGGTTCATTATAGCAATCTTTGATTACACCAAATATAACATTACGTCTGTCTTCAGGAAGATTAATCTCAAGATCAAATTGTTTGCCTGATTCAATGAAACCGTCAACTTCAACTACTGGACATTTGTCGTTATTTTCGTATTCCATAATTATTTTCATTCCTTTCCTAAGCAAAAAGCTTAATATATATTATGAAAATAATTAAAGATTTGATATAATAATGTCAAAATAAAATGTAAAAAATTGTAATAAAATTTTTAAAAAAGTTGAAATAGGAGTTATCTTATAATATAATATTCTAAACCAAGTATTAGAAAACCATAAATTTTCAAATAATTTCACAAAAAATTTACCTAAATACTATTGAAATTGGTAGGTTAAATAGTGTATAATATATGGTGAAGGAGAATGCAATGAATCAAATACTTGTGTCAGAGAAAATAATAGTAACACCTGAGATTAGGAGAAAAAAGAAAATATATAAAATTAATTTCTTTTTCTGCGTCTTTTTGGCATGCACTTTGTTCTCTTATTGTATATATGCAGAATATGATAGAAATAAGAGTGAGCAAGTATCACAAGAACTATTGCTTGGGCTTCAAGAAACAGATGATACAGTTAACCAAGTAGATAATACAACTATTTCTATGGAAGATGATGTTCTAATTGTTAGATTACAATACAATGAAAATGATGATGAAAGTAATAGTGATGATGTAGTTGATATTACGAGTCTATTGTCTGATGATAATGAAACCGCTTCAGAAATAAAAGAATTAGTTTCAGCAGATGGGGTTAGTTACTATACAGAAGCTGTTTTGAAAATTGATGAGTTAAATTTGGAATACCCTGTACTTTCTAATACATCTGATGAATTATTAAAAATATCTGTAAATAAACTATGGGGACCTAAGCCAAACGAAATAGGAAACTATGTAATAGTCGGACATAACTATAAAAGTGGAAAAATGTTTGGAAAACTTTCATCTATCTCTAAAGGCGATACATTCACAATCACAGATTTAACTGATAGAACAATTACATATAAGGTATACGACATATATACAGTTGAACCAACAGATGTATCTTGTACATCACAGTTAACTAATGGAAAGAGAGAAGTTACATTAGTTACTTGTAAGAATTCAGGAAAACAAAGATTAGTCGTAAAAGCAAGAGAAGTTTAAAATTACATAACAGAGTAACTAAAAAATATAAAAAGAATATAATATATAAATCAGGCAAATAGCCAAGATACAATTTGAGTATAAAAGGAATGAATTTGATAGATAAGTTCATTCCTTTTATTTGTTTAGAATTATTACTTGAATATTTATACATTGCTATTAAATATCTGTTATGATATAATAGTTTCAAAATTGATAAATTAAATAGAAGGGAAATAGAGAGTATGAATACTAAATCAAAAGAAATAATCATAGTTACAATTTTTTTAGTTATTCAGACGATTATATACATAGTTTCTGGAGTTCAGAAGTCGTATATACATATGGATGAGGCATATTCTTTAGGCCTTGCAAGTTATGATAAAGTTGAGATACAAGATAATCAAGATTTTTATAATACTTGGCATACAAAAGACTACTATGATGATTATCTTGCTGTACAAGAAGATGAAATAGGACAATATAGTCAGGTCTATGAAAATCAAAAAAATGATGTTCATCCACCACTATATTATCTAATACTGAGATTTGCAATGGGATTTAATGTAGGTCATTTTTCAAAATGGCCAGGTGTAATCATAAATATAATTATATATATTTTTATTACTCTAACGATGTATTTTATATTACAAAAATTATTAAAAGACGAGACAAGGACAAAAGAAAAAGCTATAATACTTAGTTTTATAGCTTCTATTACAATGGCGTCCATTACGAATGTTTTATATATTAGAATGTATGCGCTATCTACTTTAAACATCTTGATAATTACGCTTTTACACATGAAATTGCTTGAAACAAAAAAGACAGATGTGAAGCTTTTAGTACTCATAGGAATAGCAGTTTTAGCAGGGGTTTTGACACATTACTACTATCTATTCTTTTTATTCATGCTATATATAATATTTGCTATAAAGTACATAAAACAAAAAGATTATAAGCAATTTGCATTTTATACATTAACTATGATAATTAGCGGAATCGTTTCACTAATAATATTCCCATATTCAATCAAGCATATGTTTTTCGGATATAGGGGACAGGGTGTAATTGATAATCTTACAAATGTTTCGCAATTTTTGATTAATATATTATCATATATACAAAAAATAGATCATTTTGGATTTAATAGCTTATTATTCTTTATAGCTATAATGTTTGTAGGTTTTACAATCTACAGATTAAATCTCAAAAAAACCAATAAAAATCAAGAAAATAAATTTACTAAAATATTATTAATTCCAACTTGTTTTTACTTTTTGATAGTTTCTATAGCATCTCCATGGATAGAACTTAGATATGTAATGCCAATCTGTGGTTTGATTTTTGTGCTAACTATTTATTATTTGTATAGATTATTAAATTCAATTTATCAAGAAAAAACTTGCAATATAATCATAGGAGCAGTACTAATCGCAACAATAATTTCTCCGTGTATATTTAAAATAGAGCCAGAATCTATGTATAGTGATAAAAAAGAAATTGTAACTAGAATGGCAAATGATTTAAATGTTCCTACAGTATTTTTCTTTGATTCAGAAAACAATAGATTTCTTGACGATATACTATTATTTGCAACTGTAGATGAATCTTATATTGCAAAAGATATTGAGATTACTGAGGATAATATACAAAAAATATTACAGGATAAAAATTTATCAAATGGAATAATTGTGTTTATAAACGAAGGACAAGACAATGATTATATACTTGAACAAGTAAAAGAATCAATGAACTTTGAAAGCGTAGAATATTTGAAAAGATTAAATGCGTGCGACACATATTATTTAAAATAGTAATAAATCTTGAAAATTTATGTAAAACATTGTATAATAATTTACATAAAATACGAGAAAGGATGTATAAATTTATGTATAAAATGTTAGTGCTTGACTTAGATGGTACTTTGCTTGATGACTATAAAGAAATACCAGAAAAAAATATTGAGTCAATAGAAAAATTATATGATGATTTTGGAGTAATACCAGTAATCGCAACTGCTAGACCACTTGGAGTTGCAAGATATATTGCAAATAAAGGAGGTAGAGCATTTCAAACATATATCATAGCCACAAATGGAGCTATTGTATCAGATATGTCTACTGGTCAATATTTAATCAATAGATCTTTACGACCTATACAAATAGAAAGATTAGTAGAATTGTGCAAAGAAAAGGGATTAGAATATGAATTCATGACAACAGAATGCGAAGTCGCAGATGCAAAATATTCGTATAGGCGTGTTGTTGATCCAATGTATGACAATATGGGTATACCTTTTAATTATCAAGCAGATTTAGAAAAATATATCAAGAGTTATCAAGACATGATACCTCTATTTGCGGTTAACGGAACAGAGGAAGAGCTTGAAAGTTGCTATCCAGAACTTGCATGTATACCGGGATTACAGATATCAAGCAAATGCACAAGGACAACACCTGAAAGAGATTCAGAAGGAAAAATAAAAACTTTAGCTTACCACGATATTATGCAAGAAGGGGTTACTAAGGCAAGTGCTATCAAAATTTTAGCAGATCATTTAGGAATAAGAAAAGAAGAAATCATTGCTATAGGTGATGGTGGAAACGACATAGAAATGTTTGAAGTTGCAGGATTGAAAATAGCAATGAAAAACGGAACAGAAACGCTCAAGAGAATGGCTGATATTGTTACCTTGAAGGATAATAATCAAGGAGGCGTAGGATTAATAATAGACAGCATCCATAGACAATTAGAATCAAGATCAAGAATAAATCCTTCTATTCAAGGTAAAACTGTTATAAAACCAGCAATTAAAACAAAATCTTTAAATAATGAAAGAGAATTATAGTCAAGGAGTAAAATTTATGAACAAATCAAGTATTATAGGAATTGCAGGGGGAACCGCTTCAGGAAAAACAACATTAGCATCAAGGATAAAAGAAATTTTTGGAGATGATGTTAATATAATAGCACATGATTGCTATTATAAAAGCTTATCCAATATTACAAAAGAAGAAAGAATGAAGAGAAACTATGACTGCCCTGAAGCATATGAAACAGATTTTTTAATCAAACAAATTCAAGAACTAAAATCAGGTAAAACAATTGAAAGACCGATTTATTCATACACTGAAAGACTTAGAGAGAATGAAACTGTTACGGTAAAGCCAAGTAAAATAATCATAGTAGAAGGAATATTGGCATTAGAGAACAAAGAACTTACAAAATTAATGGATCTAAAAATTTTTGTAGACACAAGTGAGGATATAAGACTTGAAAGATTAATCAAGAGAGATACAAAAGAAAGAGGATTAGATTTGGAATACATAATGGCAAAATATCAAGATACCTTAAAACCAATGCACGATAAATATATTGAACCATCTAAGAAAAATGCGGATATTATTCTTGATGGAGATAGTTATAGTGAATTAGAGTTTAATAAAATAATTGATATCATTAAAAAAATGATTAATCAAGAAGTATAAAATTTCATTTAAAACAACTTGAATAAATTTATATAAATTGATATAATTAACCACATAACATACAATTAGAAAGGGGTAACTAAAATGATAAATGTTGCATTAAAAGATGGAAGCAAAAAGCAAGTAGAAAATGGTATTTCATTGTTAGAACTTGCAAAAAGCATAAGTGAAGGATTAGCTAGAAATATGACAGCAGGATTAGTAGATGGAGAAGTAAAAGATTCAAGATATAAATTAGAAAAGGACTGCAGTGTTGAGATATTGACTTTTGAAAATAGCTTAGAAGGAAAAAAAGCATATTGGCATACAACATCTCATATTATGGCACAAGCAGTAAAAAGATTATTTCCGAATGTGAAGCTTGCAATAGGGCCAGCAATAGATAATGGTTTTTATTATGATTTTGATGTAGATACCCCATTCTCAGAAGAGGATAAACAAAAAATAGAAGAAGAAATGAAAAAAATCATAAAAGAAAACTTGAATATAGAAAGATTTTCACTTCCTAAGAAAGATGCTCTTGAATTAATGAAAAATGAACCATACAAGAAAGAATTAATAGAAGACTTACCAGAAGGTGAAGAAATTTCTTTCTATAAACAAGGGAATTTTACGGACCTTTGTGCAGGACCTCACTTAGAGAGTACAGGAAAAGTTAAATCAATAAAGATATTGTCTTCTTCAGGTGCTTACTGGAAAGGTAATGAAAAAAATAAAATGCTTCAAAGAATATATGCAGTATCTTTTCCAAAGCAAAGCCAGCTAGAAGAATACTTACAAGCTTTAGAAGAAGCAAAAACGAGAGATCATAGAAAAATAGGAAAAGATTTGGAATTATTTATGACTCATCCATTAGTAGGTTCAGGACTTCCTATGTATTTGCCAAATGGTGCAACGGTGAGAAGATTACTTGAAAGATATATTCAAGATAAAGAAATAAAATTAGGATATAGTCATGTATATACACCATCAATGGCAAATGTAGATTTATATAAAACAAGTGGACACTGGGATCACTATAAAGAAGATATGTTCCCTGTTATGAAAATTGATACAGAAGAATTAGTTTTAAGGCCTATGAACTGCCCACATCATATGTTAGTATATAAAAATAAAATGCACTCATATAGAGATTTACCAATAAGAATTGGTGAACTTGCACATGACTTTAGATTTGAAGATAGCGGAAGTGTATGTGGACTTGAAAGAGTACGTGAGATGTGCCAGAATGATGCTCACCTTTTTGTAAGACCAGATCAAATAAAAGAAGAATTCAAAAAAGTTGTAGATTTAATACTTTCAGTATATAAGGATTTTGGATTTAAAAATTATTCATTCAGATTATCTTTAAGAGATAAAAACAATAAGGCAAAATACTTTGATGATGATGAAATGTGGGAGAGAGCAGAAAGTGAACTAAGAGAAATTCTTACAGAATCAGGATTAGAATTTTATGAAGCAGAAGGAGAAGCAGCATTTTATGGACCAAAACTTGATGTTCAAATAAAAACAGCTTTAGGCCATGATGTAACTGTTTCTACATGTCAATTGGATTTCTTATTACCAGAGAGATTTGAGCTTGAATATATCGGAGAAGATGGAGTAGCACATAGACCAGTAGTTATTCATAGAGCTATTCTTGGAACATTTGATAGATTCTTGGCATTTTTGATTGAAGAAACAAAAGGTGCTTTCCCAATGTGGCTTGCTCCAGTACAAGTAAAAATATTACCTATTACAGATAATCAAAGAGAATATTCATTTAAAATTAAAAGCGAGTTAGATGATTTAGGAGTAAGAGTAGAAGTAGACGATAGAAATGAAAAAATAGGATATAAGATAAGAGAAGCACAACTACAAAAAATACCATACATGTTAGTAATAGGTGAAAAAGAACAAACAGCTTCACTAGCAAGCGTTCGTTCAAGAAAACTAGGGGACATGGGACAAATGAGCATTGAAGATTTTAAAGATAAAATCAAAAAAGAAATAGAAAATTTTGAAATAAATTAAAATATCTTGAAAAAAATAAGGAGGAATAAATATGATAGTAATTGGAGCGGATCATGGAGGATTTAAATTAAAAGAAGAAATCAAAAAATATTTTGATGAAAAAGAGATAAAATATATTGATCAAGGTACTTTCTCTGAAGAAAGTGTAGACTATCCAGAAATTGCAAAAGCTGTTGCAAGAGAGGTATCAGAAAAAAGAGCAGATATGGGAATACTTATCTGTAGATCAGGAATAGGAATGGCAATATGTGCTAATAAATTCAAAGGAGTAAGATGTGCTCCTTGCTATCAAGAACAAACAGCAAAGTTTTCAAGAATGCACAATAATGCAAATATTTTAGCTTTAGGTGCAGACTACATTACAACAAATGAAGCTATTTGTATTGTAAGACAATTTTTGGCAACAGAATTTGAAGGTGGAAGACATTTATCAAGGGTAGAACTTATTAATGAACTTGAAAAAGAAAACATGAAATAAAATTAAATTATAGGGAGGAGAATTTCGCATAGTGTAAATATGCGAAATAGAAGCTATGAGTAAAAAAGTAATATTAAGTGGTATACAGGCAACAGGAAATTTGACACTTGGAAATTATCTAGGAGCTATCAATAACTGGAAAAAAATGCAGGAAGATTATGAATGCAACTACATGATAGCAGATCTACATACATTAACAATTAGAAATGACCCAGAGAAATTAAGAAACAATACTCTTGACCTTTTGGCATTGTATATAGCTGCAGGGATTGATCCTGAGAAAAGTAATATATTTATACAATCACATGTTGCTGCACATGCAGAACTTGCATGGATTTTAAATTGCTATACGTATATGGGTGAACTTTCAAGAATGACACAATTCAAGGATAAATCTATGAAACATGCGGATAATATAAATAGCGGTTTATTTACATATCCTGTACTTATGGCAGCAGATATTTTATTATATCAGGCAGATTTGGTTCCTGTTGGAGAGGATCAAAAACAACATGTAGAATTAACTAGAAACATAGCTGAAAGATTTAATAAAATCTATGGTGATACATTCAAAATACCAGAGCCTTATATACAAGGAGTCGCAGCACGTGTAATGGGGCTTCAAGATCCAACAAGTAAGATGAGCAAAAGTTCTACAATACCAAATGATTCAATTTTCTTGAATGACGAACCAGATATAATACTTAAAAAGTTCAAGAAAGCTATTACAGATTCTGAAAACATAGTAAGATTTGATAAAAAAGAAAAACCAGGAATAAGCAATTTGATATCTATATATAGTGCTATAACTCGGAAAAACTAATCAAGAGATAGAAAAAGAATTTCAGGGACACGGATATGGAGACTTTAAAGTAGCTGTTGCAGAATGTGTAGTTGAAGAACTAAGACCAATGCAAAATAAATATCAAGAATTAAAGAATAATCCAGATTATCTTGAAAAAATATACAGAAATGGAGCAGAAAGAGCTAAAAAAATTGCAGAAAAAACTCTTGAGGATGTTTATAAAAAAGTTGGCTTAGTCTAGTAATAGAAAGGAATTTTAAATGTTTACAGATTATGCAAAAATAATAATTAAATCAGGAGATGGAGGTAATGGTGCTATCAGTTTCAGACGCGAAAAGTATGTCGCAGCAGGAGGACCTGACGGAGGAGACGGCGGAAACGGTGGTAGCATCTATTTTGTTGTAGATCCAGATTCAAATACTTTAGTAGACTTTAGATATAAAAAGAAATTTAAAGCAGAAAATGGCCAGAACGGAAGCGGAAATCATTCTTATGGAAAATCACGGACAGGATTTATATGTGAAAGTTCCATTAGGAACAGTAGTCAAAGATTTAAAAACAGGAAAAGTTTTGGCTGATTTATCTGAAAAAGGTCAAAAAGAATTAATACTTCAAGGAGGAAGAGGAGGAAAAGGAAATTCACATTTTGCGACTTCTACAAGACAAGTTCCAAGATTTGCACAAGATGGCGAAAAGGGAATAGAACTTGAGGTATTGCTTGAATTAAAGCTTTTGGCGGATGTGCGGACTTATTGGATTTCCAAATGTTGGAAAATCAACATTCCTATCAATTGTAACTTCTGCAACACCTAAAATTGCAGATTATCACTTTACAACAATAATACCAAATCTAGGTGTGGTAAAAACGGAGTATGGCGATAGTTTTGTTATAGCTGATATTCCTGGAATAATAGAAGGAGCAAGTGAAGGAGTAGGTCTTGGGCTTCAATTTTTGAGACACATAGAGAGAACCAGATTGCTTTTACATTTTCTAGACGTATCTGGTCAAGAAGGAAGAAATCCAACAGAAGATTTCTATATAATACAAAAAGAATTAAAGAAGTATAGTGAAAAACTAGCCAAGAGAAAACAAATTATAGTTGCAAATAAAATCGATATAGCTCAAGATGACACTTTATATCAAGAGCTTGAAAAAACTGCTAAAAAAGAAAATATAGAGATATTTAAAATATCTGCAGCTTCAAAACAGGGAATAAATGAACTCATGAAACATGTAGGAGAAGTTCTAAAAGATTTACCAAAAGAGGACCTAATTGAAACTGAGGAGAAAATAGTATATACATTAGAGAACAAGAATGAATTTGAGATAGAGAAAAAAGGAAATACTTATATAGTAACAGGTCCTGGCATAGAAAGACTAATGAGGAGAGTAAATATACAAGATAGAGAATCAATGTATTACATGCAAAAAAATTTAGCAATGATGGGTGTTGATGATGAACTAAGAAAACTTGGTATAAAAGAGGGAGATACAGTAAAAATACTTGATTGGGAATTTGAATGGTATATTTAATAGTCAAGAATATTATTATTGGAGATGAGTTTTATCAAAAAGAATGGCTATATAATTGTCATTTCATTGATTAGCATATCAGCACTAATCTTTTTATCATGTGAATATTTTGTAATTCCAGAAAATGAGTATGAAAATATCTTGATAATAAAAGATGAAAATAAAATAATAACACCAACTCCAAAAGTAAATGAAAAAGTAGAGGAAGTAATATTTACAAGCAGTGAAATACCAGACAACATTTTAAAGAAAATGATAGGAAATTCTATTCCAGAAGATAGTGTAAAAGATGTTAAAATAGATGAACTGTCATATCTGAAAGTAACATACTGGGGTTTTGACGAAAAAACACATATAGGAGAGCTGATTGTAAATAAAAAAGTATCACAAGAGGTATTAGATATTTTTCAAGAAGTTTATGAAAATAAATATCCAATCGAAAAGATGAGATTAATTGATGAATATGGAGCAGATGATGAAAAATCAATGCAAGACAATAATACTTCTGCATTTTGTTATAGAGTAGTTAAAAATACTAATAAGCTTTCAAGTCATTCCTTAGGAATAGCAATAGATGTAAATCCTCTATATAATCCGTATGTTCAAGGGGAAAAAGTACAGCCAATCACGGAAGATGTATTTGTAAATAGAGATATAAATGTAAGGGGAATCATAAAAAAGGGTGATTCTCTTTATAATGCTTTTATTAAAAGAGGATGGACATGGGGAGGAGACTGGAAAACAAAAAAGGATTATCAGCATTTTGAAAAATAGTAGTTGTAAACGTTGCATTGGCTACAGTTCAATTTTTCACCAAATAATATTTAATTAAAAAAGGAGAGTTGCTAGAACTCTCCAAAATCATTTAGGCTCCCGTCTTACTACAAAAGTAGTAGAGGGTTAAGTTAAATATATTTTAACATATAATATTTAACTTGTCAAACTATATTTGACATTAATATTATATGTTTTTTATTAATAACTATGTGTTTAAATTGTAGTATTTTATAATTTAAAGGTGTACTTTGAAGTATTTTACTTATTGGAGCGTTTAAGGAGGTTATTTGCGAAAAAATTCACTCCCACTTTTTGCTCAAAAAAATAATTCGATTAATCAACTGATAAATTTATTATATCGAAAGAATATGGCTTTTTCAAGAAATTTGTAAAATTGTTAAAAAAATGATTGATAATAATTTATCTTATGATATAATAAATTTGTATATCTGAATTTTGATTTTCCAAACTAAAATTTGGAGTCATTGTAAAACGATTACAACCAACTTCGTCAATTTTAATTCTGTGGGATTCCACGGAATTAAAATTATCATTGCGTAATTCTTCCCATATGCTATAAAAAGTAAAAGAATCTTTATTTGACATCCAGTTTCTTATAACACCAGATGGATCTTTGGGATTATCATATTTTGCTAAATCAGTTAATGAAATATAATCTACATCTCCAAATTTATATACTTTGGATTTATAACTTGAAAATTTTTAATTCATTATCTATTTCCGATAGTTTATAACAAAAAAATGTTCGCAATATATTGACAATTTTACATAAATGGAATATAATATTACAAGAATATTACATTAATATTAAATTTATATTAATATTTTGCATATGATATTGACTTTTTTACAATAATATAATTATAGTATATAAAGGAGTGATTTTTATGGCAGAGTTAAATGTCAAAGAGTTAGCTGCATATATACAAAAGAAGTACTTAGAGGAAAAACAAAAGGAAATATCACCAATTAAATTACAAAAAGCATTGTATTTTTTATTTGCTTATTGGGGTGGAACTGTAAGAAAATCTAAAATATATCCTTCATTAGTTGAAGAAGATTTTAGCAAATATAGTGAATATTTATTTGA